>CAXGOF010000079.1:0-7821 GCA_964011335.1 uncultured bacterium | reverse complement strand
CAAAAACTTTTTTACTGTTGCTTATGGTTACAGCATGCTCGCGCCCTGCCACTACTGAAGAAAGTAATGGCTTGACCTCGAATGATGCTTATGGAGAAGAAACCGTCACTGCTGAAAAAGCCAAATTAGTGCGTGCGATCGAAGTCGCTAGCGGTACGGCCAACAACGTGCTGGAAGCTACGGCCAATGTCGAATCCCTCGATATCGTCGATGTGATGCCTGAGAAAACAGAACCGGTTGTCGAACTCTTTGTCGAAGAAGGAGATGATGTCAAGGCTGGGCAGCTGTTGGCTAAGTTACGCAACTCACAATCACAACTTGCCGTAAACGAAGCTCTGGTTAGAGTTTCTGAGGCGCAAATCTCTTTAGGGCAAGCTCAACGCGAATATGATAGAGACAGTCGACTAGTAAATGCCAAAGGTGGCGCTTCCGTTTTAAGCCAGAGAGACTTAGAAACGCGTATGCAAACTCTTGAGACTTCGAAAACTACTTTGCAAGCTGCCGAGTTTGCTCTCGACACTGCAAAATTAGGGCTCAAGCAATGCGACATCGTTTCACCGATTAACGGCACCGTGACTCTGCGCGATATTTCAATGGGGGATATGGCTAGTCCTGGTACACGTGCCTTTCAAGTCATTGACTTGTCTGCTCCACGCGTAATGATGAATCGCCCGCAACGCGAATTACGCTCACTCCGTGTCGGCCAAAAGCTAAGCGCTACTTCTGACGCATTGCCTGATGTTGTCATCAACGGCGAAATCGAACGTATCTCTCCAGCGATAAATCTAGAAACCGGCACCGTAAAGGTTACGGCTAAATTGAATCCGTCCGCGCAACTCCCTAATGGCATTTTGGTACGTATCTATTTAATTCTTGATAGCCACCCTAATGCGACCATGCTTGACAAGCGAGCTTTGATTAATGAGGGTGAGCATAGCTACGCCTTCGTCATCCGTGACGAGCATGCTTTCAAGGTCGAAGTGTTTCAGGGATTCACCAACGAGCTAAATGTGGAGATTGACGAGCGTACCGCCATCAACAAAGGCGAGTTAGTGGTGATCGTTGGTGCCGACCGCTTAAAGGATGGTGACTTAGTCTCTGTTGTAACAGAATAATGTCAAACCCTTCAAAGGCAAAAGGTGGCTTGCTTGCCATGGGTGTACTGCGTCCTGTTGGCGTAGGCATGATTGTGGCAGCAGCGATTGTTTTTGGTGCCATCTCTTTGAGCAAGTTGCCTGTCGACTTGTTACCGCCAATTAATTATCCGTCGATTACGGTACGCACCACCTACCCAGGAGCTGCTCCGAATGATATTGAAGAGCGTATTACTGACCGACTTGAAGACGCGCTGTCAACAGTTGGTAACTTAGTGAATATTCATTCCTCCTCGCGCGCTGAAGTTTCGGAAATCTACATGGAGTTTACGTGGGACACACAGCTGCCTATGGCAGTACAAGATGTACGCGAAAGGCTCGATCGAGTGTTCTTGCCGGCAAGCGCCGACAAACCACTCATTCTTCGCTACGACCCGAGCCTCGACCCTGTACTACGCTTGGCATTATCTGGCGGTGGGGATTTAGTACGCCTACGCGACATTGCTGAATCGGAGATTGAGCGTCAGCTTGAAGGCATTAGTGGTGTGGCGGCCGTCCGCGTTAAGGGTGGCCTTGAAGATGAGGTGCAAGTGTTGGTTAATCCGCAATTACTTGCTAGCTACAAGATAACTGCCGAGATGATTCAGCAGCGTTTGCAGCAAGAGAACTTAAATGTTCCAGGTGGCAAACTTGAAGAAGGTTCGATTGAATATGTCGTGCGTACCTTGAATCAGTTCCAGAGTTTAAAAGATATCGAAGACTTACCCATTATTACTCGTGGTGCTACGGTCATTAAATTAGCTGATGTGGCGCGTGTTTTACGCGGCAGTAAAGATCGCGATATGATTTTGCGATCTGGCGGCGAAGAGGCCGTTGAGGTTGCGATTTACCGCGAGGCGGGATCTAATATTTCTGCCGTAGCCAAGACCGTGCGTGAAAGGTTGTTCGGAACCAAGAAAAATGGCAAGAAGCTGCCCGGCATCGCTGAAGATCTCGACGACGATTTATCACTGGCAGTACTAAGTGATCAATCAGTGTTCATCGAATCGGCCATTAGCGAAGTGAAATCTGCTGCCATGTTCGGCGGTATTTTCGCTATTCTAGCGTGTTTTTTATTCCTACGACGCTTCGCCAGCACCTTCGTGATTGGCTTAGCTGTGCCGATTTCTATTGTTGCTACATTCGGTGCGATGTACAGCGCTGGAGTGTCGCTAAACATCATGTCACTGGGTGGTCTAGCTCTTGGCATTGGCATGTTGGTTGATAACGCCATTGTTGTACTTGAGTCTATTACACGTTGCCGCGAAGAGGGCGACAGCCCACGCGACGCAGCGATTCGTGGCGTGCGCGAAGTCGGTAGTGCCGTTGTCGCTTCTACCCTAACAACTATAGCGGTCTTTGCTCCGATTATTTTCGTTGAAGGCATAGCTGGGCAAACATTTGGCGACCAGGCTCTAACCGTAGTAGCTTCGCTACTAATCTCATTGGCCATTGCGTTGTTTCTCATCCCGGGTTTGGCAGCGCACATTAATATGTCAAAAAGCGATGATGTCAACTGGCGTGAAAGCTTCACTAAGATGGTGGACAACTTAATGCCCTTCATTCGTAGCGGCAGTATTCACCGCAGCCTTGGTTTCCCTAGTAACAAGCTGTTCATTGTTCTCGCTATTTTTACTGGTGTATTCTCGGCTTATGTTCTGGGCATTTACGTGCCGGGTCTCGACGACGAATGGATTAAACCTGGCGCTGACGCTACCACTAAATTAGATTTCAACCCGGTGCCGGTCGACATGCAAAAACGGATTGCGATTTCGCGATTCCTTGGCTTAGTGTTATTCATGCCTTTTGCCTGGGTAGGCGTTCTGCCCATCACAACTTTAATTTCACGCTTAATCTTTGATATCTTTGGCGGAGCAATGTTTTTGATAAAGGTCCTCTGCGGCGCGCTGCTTGAACTGGCGCGTTTGATTTTATACATACCATCAAAAGCATTTAATGCCGTCTTTTCTTTATGCGAAAGAGTTTATCCGTCCGTATTAGGGCGCGCTATCAAACGCCCGGCTCTAATCTTGATGTTTGCTTCCTTCGTATCGATTTACAGTTTTTCAATAACCCGGCACATGGGGCGCGAGTTGCTGCCTGACGTAATGCAAGGAGAACTACATGCCGATTTATTCTACCCTGCTGGTAATACTCTTAACGAAACCGATCGTATTAGTGGCAATCTAGAGTTAAAGATCAAGGCTCTTGAAGGTGTGTTCGAGACCTCCGTTTCAGCAGGAACCGACCGCGAAACGGTAGCTAAAGAAGAGTCGGGGCCGCATACTGCGCAACTCAGCGTGCGTCTTGACCCCGACAGGGACGATGCGCACGCACTAGAGAAAGCAGTGACATCCCAGGTGCGCAACATCCTTAACAACGAACCCGCACTGGCGCGCTACAACCTACGACGTCCAACAATCTTGGCCCTGAATGCCCCTCTCGAAATAGAAGTGGTCGGGCAAGACCTTGTAGACGTAAAATCCACCACATTCGAATTGCAAAAGTTACTCGCGGATGTGCCTGGGCTAGATGATTTACGTTCTTCACTACGCCGCGGAAACCCTGAATTGCGTATCAGCCTCGACCGCGACAAGTTAGCACGTCACAGTTTGACGGCAACACAGGTATCTAAAAGTTTACGAATGGCGGTCGAGGGCGAGGCCGCATCGACCTTCCCCGGTCGTGACAAGCGCGTTGACATTCGCATTCGCGCCGACGAAATGTCTCTTAACCGAATTGAGCAGCTAAAGAATTTGCCGGTCAATCCAGAGGCCATTCATTCACTACCCCTAAGCGCGGTGGCGACCTTTAGCCTCGCGGACGGCCCGTCCGACATTCGCCATATTCGATCACGACGCGCAGCAATCTTAAGTGCTTCAACAAGTGGTGCAAGCTTAGGTGCGGTGCGCGATGCAGTAGAGGCACGTATTTCACAGATGTCGCCACCACCGGGCATCCGCATTAATATTGCTGGGCAGACACAAGAGATGGAAGAAGCAATTAGTTCATTGTCTTTCGCCTTAGCCTTAGCTATTTTCTTAGTTTATGCGGTGATGGCTGCACAGTTTGAATCACTACTACAGCCTTTACTCATTTTGTGCACGGTGCCGATGGCAGCTGCCGGAGCGATTTGGGTAATGGCCGCGACTAATACCCCTATTTCAGTTATTGCATTACTCGGCGCGGTAATTCTGGCCGGAATTGTAGTGAATAATGCCATCGTCCTAGTCGACCGCATTAACCAAAACCAAAAACGTGGGTACGATATCAACCGCTCCATTCTCGAAGCCGGTTCAGCGCGATTGCGTCCTATTTTAATGACCACCTTTACTACTGTTTTAGGCATGCTGCCAATGACAGGATGGATCCCGGTATTGGGTGGTGCCGATGGCTCCGAATTGCGCACACCTATGGCCTTAGTTGTGATGTCCGGTTTAATTTGCGCAACGATTTTAACCTTGGTAGTCATTCCTTGTGGTTATGCCATCATGGCAAAATGGGGCAAGCAAAATGCCTAAACAGCAACGGGAGAAATTACAAAGGTTATTCTTTGGATTAATCCATCGCCCTACTGCGGTGTTAATGATTAGCATTTCATTGCTTGGCATGAGCTTTATTGCGACGCAACGCATACAGCTCGACTTAGTACCGGATGGCATGGGGTCATCAGAGATTTCGATTAGGGCCTCGTGGGAAAACGCCAATCCAACTGAGATTGAACAGAAAATCATCAAGCCGCTCGAAAAAGAGCTGCGGGCGATCCCCAACACCGATTCTATTTATTCTGTCGCCAGCGAAGGTTCCGCAGAGATTAATATTAGTTTTCCGGGTAATGTAGATATAGACGAAGTCTATGCCGAAATTTCTGACCACGTCGAGCGGGCGCGTCCGTTGCTACCAACCGAGGTAGACCGTATTCGTATTAACCGCCAAGGTATGAGCTCCATACCCATCATGTTTACGGGCGTTCAATTCCCTGACATGGAACGCGGTGTTGCGCAGGATTTAATCTCCAACGTGCTCCTTCCCCGCATCGAAGCTGTTGATGGCGTGGCAAGCGCAACATCTTGGGGACTCGAGCCTTTGTCCATTCGTATTTGGCTAGACGAAGAAAGCGTTTTCGCTAACAACATTGACATCGGTGCTTTAGTGGTTCGCCTTCAGGGTGATAATGTTTCATCGCCAGTTGGAGATCTCGATGCTTCCAACGGACGCACCATCATTCGAGTCGACTCTAGATTCAAGTCCATTGAAGAAATAGAGAACTTTCCCGTGCGAAATGGCTTTCGTATTAAAGACATTGGACGAGTCGAGGAAATACGCAGCGCTCCAGAGTTCATGTTTCGCTTTGGCGGAAACTATGCCACCTCTTGCAACATCTCCAAAGAAAGCTCAGCCAACACCTTCGATGTCTGCAATCGCCTGAACGATCTCTTCGACAACGTATTACCAAACGACCCTGTCCTTGGTCGCTTTAACTTCTCGGTTTACTTCAGCCAGGGGGACATGATTCGCGATAGCGTCTTTTCACTTATTAAAGACTCGCTGCTTGGTGGATTAATCGCATGCCTGGTGCTGTTCTTCTTTTTACGCAGCCTACCATACACGCTGCTGATTACCCTTTCGATTCCGTTCGCAGTACTCATTTCTTTAGCGTATATCTACTTTAGCGGCGGCACCTTAAACTTAATGTCCATGATGGGCATTACAATTTCAATTGGCATGCTCGTTGACAACTCTGTGGTAATCGTTGAGAGTATTTTCAAGAAACGCGAAGCCGGAAAAAGCCTGATTGACTCGATATGCGAAGGACCATCCGAAGTGGCATTAGCGATTGTCACCGCTACCTTAACTACCGTTATCGTTTTCTTGCCGTTGATTTTCTTGACGGACAACCGCCAGCAAAAAGTTATCGCCGAGGCGATTGGTATGCCACTTATCGTGGCATTGCTAGCTGCGCTCTTGCTGTCTATCATTATGGTTCCCGTAGCAGCGCGTTTTATTGGCTCTAAAGACAAAGATAAAGCCAAAACCACTGCGGGCCAAATACCTGCTTTTATGACCAAGCCCGTATTAGCTGCTGTTAACTGGTCCTTAAAATATCGATTCCGCGCTGCGACTGTTTATGTTTTAATTCTTATGTCTTCATCAATGGCAACCGCCGGGCGCGAAATGGCATCAGCGGGCGAACAAGAAGGACAAATTTCGGTGCGTTTTAGTTTTGTCGACGGTACCACTCTCCACGATGGTCACCTTGAAGTTCTTGAGCTTGAGAGCCAAGTACTAAATAGTGGCTCTTTCAAGGCGACCTTCCCGTACATAGAAACGGGATGCTGGTTTACGCGCAGAGGTGGCGCCTTTCTGATTTGGCCAGAGCGCCCACTCAAGACCAAAGAGAAGGACAAGTTAATGGCTTATCTTAAGCAAGAGATGCCCAAGCGAGCCCGCACCACTTACCACTTTTCTGAAGAAATGGCGCGTGGCGAAAATTCTAAAGGAAACGACTGGACGCGCGTTAGAGTAAGCGGTCCTGACAGCTTTGTAGTACAAGGCATCCTTGATGACATTCGGCGCCGCGGACGCGGCTCAGAACGCTTCATGGAAGTCTCAAAGGCCAATGAGCTAAATCGTGAAGTACTCGTCAAGCTTGACCGCGATCGCATGTCGCGCTTAGGGGTCGACAGCCAATCGGTGCTCGGCAATATCGAATGGACGATGCGCGGATTAATGGTGTCACGCTTTGAAACGGACAACCAAGAAATACCCATCATCATCGAGTATGATTCGCCTAGCAACCCTAACCTGAACAGTCTCAAAGAAATGTTGGTAAGCCGTAAAAATAAAATAGTGCCGCTGTCCACCTTTGCAGAGTTCACCAACAGTCGTTCGGCAGCGGATATTCGTCGCCTTGATGGAAAGATATCTGACGTTATCGGACTAAAGTCTGTGACGAAAGACCCAAAAGTGGCTGCCGATGACATCCAGCACTTGATGCTAGATGTTGAATTGCCCGAGGCTTACTCGTGGAAAATTAGCGGTGGTTATGAAACGGCCACAGCAGATATGGCCGATTTAATTTCGGCTATGGCCTTAGCCGTTGGACTGGTCTTCCTACTGATGGGACTGCTCTTTAATTCAGTGATTCTGCCACTATCCGCTCTAACAACAATAGCTTTTGCTGTGCTTGGCGCGAACTGGGCCTTCAAGCTGAGTAGCCAGCCGTTCGGCTCCATGGAAATGGTGGGCATGATTGTATTGGCGGGGGTCGTGGTAAATAATGCCATCGTTTTAATTGATCGCATTCTGCAATTAGAGCGCAGCGGGCAACAGCCGAATGAAGCTATTGTCAATTCGGTCAACGACCGCATGCGCCCTGTCTTCATGACTGCCCTGACTACGGTATGTGGCTTGCTACCGATTGCTCTTTCTGAACCAAGTGGTGGTGTCAGCTTCAAAGGCATGGCCGTTGGCATCGTTGGTGGCATTAGCGTAGCGACCATTTTCACTTTGACTGTTGTGCCACTGTCCTTTTCTTTATTCAGAGACTTCGGGCATTTATGCAGCAACGCATTCGCCTCAAAACCGCTTAAGTAACAGGTTTTGCGTGACTGAATAAGCGCGACGCTTTACAATAGCCGCCCCAGTCATGGTAAAGCTCTTTCAAGGTAGTCCCCGCGCATGCAAC
>CAXGOF010000078.1:0-7832 GCA_964011335.1 uncultured bacterium | reverse complement strand
GCGGCGCACCGGTTGTTGCTGCAGATGCTTGCTCATTAACAGAGGTGACTGCAGATGCTGGTTTACTAGTAGACCCAAATGACGAGCAGCAAATCGCAGATGCTTTGTTAAGCTTATGTAATAATTCTGAGCTTCGCAAAAAAATGATTGCGCGCGGCCTTGCGCATGCCGCGAAATTTACTTGGCGCAACACCGCTGTACAGCATATAGAAGCCTATAAAATTGCTATGCAACAACGCTAGTCATGACTGCAGCTAAACTTAAATTTTCAATTTTTTTACCGACGCTAAAGCGCCCAGATTTGTTGCGTAAAAATCTAGAAGCCCTCGAGTCACAAACCCGGCTGCCGGATGAAGTTTTGATTTCCTTGCGTGGCGATCTCGACCCCGAGGGCGTTTCCGTTGTCGATGAATTTGTTGCCCGCGATACAAAGCTAAATATTGTCAAGGTTATGCTCACCGCGCCTGGCATTGTGGTCGCTGAGAATGCTCTTCTTAATGCCGCCACTGGCGACGTCGCTTGCTTAATCGACGACGACGCGATTGCTCGGCCACCCTGGATAGAAAACATCGCGCGCCACTACGAGTCCAATCCAAAGATTGGTGGCGTTGCAGGGCCACCAATTAATATTGTCGATGGCAAACCTGAGCTTAAGGCTGCTAGGTGTCAAAACCGGGTTGTCTTCCCAGGCTTTATTCTCGACCAAAGCACCCGGCATTCCAAGCAAGTCGTTCCGTCGCAGCACTTTCGTGGAGCAAATATGTCCTTACTTATTTCTGCTCTACGCAATCAGGGCGGGTTCGAGTCTCGCTTGCTCGGAGATTGCTTCAGGTACGAACTGGATGCCTGCCTGGGGGTCCGCGAACAAGGATATAAACTTGTTTTTGACCCCGAGGCCGAGGTGGATCACTATGAGGCCCCGCGCATTCTTAACACGGGCCGTTTCGATGCAGCCGCAATTCACAATAATGCGGCCAACGAAACCTTTGTTTTACTAAAACACTACGGTTTGCTTGGCCGCCTTCTGCACCTGCCGTTTGCGATTTTAATAGGGAATTTCCCATGTCCAGGCATCCTATGGGGCGTCATGGGAAGCCTCGCAGGGCTTTTCAGCAAAAATCGCTACTTGCTTGGCATCACCGCCGTTTGGCCTGCGATAAAGGGGCGCTTTACCGGGCTTAAAATGCATCTTTCAAGTTAATCATAATTACTTAAAGCTTAGGGCATCCTGCATCGCTTTTCGTCTTAAACTTTGATGTTTAAACTACCGCCCAACCGTCTTAAAATACGCGTCGGCATAGGCTTAAATAACCCCCTCTGCTAAACACCCATAGTGAGTCACCAATCTAAGTCCCCAATGTCGCTTATATACGAGCGCATGTACGTAATCGCTGTTGTAACAGCCGTTGCCGTGGTGGCTGCTTTTATCGTTACCGGAATGGTGAGCGAGACCTACCGTTCGCAGGCGCGGTGTTATTTACCTACTCAATCTGACACGCTTTCACTGTCCAGTGAATCTGGCAATCTGCCAACGGCTCCAAAGTTACCTACGGCTAATACCGAAACGCAGCAGGCATTGCTAGGTGTTCTTAATTCCGCAGAATTGCGGACCACCGTTGCCTCTCAAATTGACGGCCGCAACTCTGAGTGGCTTGAAAAAAACGTTAAGTTCGACCTAGACACTTTCAACTTTATTGTCATTTCGGCTTACGATCCAGAGCCGCGCGTCGCTCGTGAAGTCGCCGAGACCTATCTTCGCGAATTCAGCAGCAGTCTCGACACTACCACCAAGCAGCGCGTTGCGGAGAACGTCTCCACTTTGGTAGCGGCCATTGATCGTTCGGCAGGACTTGTGGCCACGCTCGACGGCGATCGCCAAGCTTTCCTCGAGACTAATGGCTCTATAGATTTTTCTACCGAGATTGCGCAATACCATGCTCGCGTTACTCGATTCCAAGACTCCGTTGAAAACAATACTTCAGCGCGCGCGTCTTTAATTAAGCAGCGCGAAGAGGTAACTAAAAACTTCGAACAGCGACCAGAATTTTCGCAATCTGGTTATACGGAAGTTGAAAATCCACGGTTGAATCAACTGCGTGGAGAAATTGCTACAACAAATTTAGAGCTGGCGAACCTTAAGCTAGACGTCACTGACAAAAACCCCGAGGCCATTGCTCTGCGTAATAAGCTTACTGTGCTTAACGACCAACTTGCATCCGAAACGGCGACTGTCGAAGGCGCGCGATCTTTTAGCAGCGATGGCATGCGTAATTCTTATGAAACGCGTATCGCCGAATTTAAGGTTAGTGAGGCAGGCCTCGATGTCCAAGCGGATCACTACGCGAAGTTACTAGACGAATCGCAAGCCCGTTTGCGCGAGCTCAATCGCCTCAAGGCAGGCAGCGAAATTATAGAATCAGAATTGCGCAATGCTCGCGAGACTCTTCGCCAGCAGCGCGACCGCCATGCCGAGCTCGAGCTGTATATGTCACGCACGGCTTCGTTCTTAATGACAGCCGACGCCCCCGTTGAGGCTACGAAACCGTACTTCCCAATTTTATGGCTCAACCTTCTCGTGGCAACGCTACTAGGTATTGTGTTCTCGATTTTGGCCATCATTACTTCAGAGCAATTCGCTCGCTATCGCGAGGCTGCGCCATGGTAGATCTGGTCGAGACTGACGAATTCAACGAAATCCCAGAACTTGTAAAACAACAAGCGGCAGATCAAGTGCGTAGTGAAGTGTTTGACATCCTGCACCTTGAAGCCGTGCAACGCGGTGATGTCCCCCAGCCACCGCATAGTTCATATGACCAACTAACAGGGCGCATTGCCAAACTGCTTTTCCATCTCGGACTAGGGACCTTTGTTGGCACACTTGCTGTATTCGCTTGTGTTGCAGCAATTCGCAAGCTCACCACTGTAATCTAATGCCTTCCATCTCTGACATCGCCCGCGACAAGCATGATTTGCTACAGCGCTATCGCGCCTTGTTAATGGAAGATATGCTTGAAGATTTACGGCGGCAGGCTGAGGAAAACGCTGAAGAAGAGTTGTTCGCATGGTCTGGAGAATTCCGTTCACGCGACGAAATCGTACAGCTTTATAACGAGCGCAAGAAATGGAACCGTCGGTTCGTAATCGACACCTACGCGCTTGCCATTGTTTTACTTCTAGCAACTGTTGGGCTCAGCTTTGCCTTTAAATTTGTTGCGCCGCGCCCGAATTTCGAAAAAGATATGTCAGCGACTCCCCAGGTAGAACTCATAGACTCTCAGACAAATCAGTAACTTCGATTATGCCATCGCTGGAAAAAGTTGCTGCACGCAACAATTCATGTTGTAGCTGACGAATGTTGCCACGCCACTCTCCTTGCGAGAGTTTATCAAGCGCCTCTTTACTGACTTTCGCAGACGGCATCGAGCCTCTTTGTTGCTGATTAAGAAAGAAGTCGACTAAATGCTTAACGTCGCCTACGCGCTCGCGTAATGGCGGCAGGGATAGCGTAAAGACTGCAAGACGATAATAGAGATCTTCTCTGAACTTACCCTCTTTAACCTGCCGCAATAAGTCGCGGTTAGTGGCTGCAATAACGCGCACGTCAACTTTTTTTGTAACATTGGAGCCGACTGCCCGCACTTCACCGTTTTGCAAAAAGCGCAGCAACTTTGCCTGTAGGTCGTAAGCGATTTCGCCAATTTCGTCTAAGAACAATATGCCGCCGTCGGCAGCTTCGGCGTATCCATTACGATCTTTATGGGCCCCCGTGAAGGAGCCCTTGGTATGGCCAAAAATTTCAGCCTCGAGTAGGTTCGCAGGAATCGCCGCGCAATTGACAGCGATTAATTTTTTCTTACGCCGCGGACTATACTTATGTAATGCATTAGCGATGAGCTCTTTACCCGTCCCTGATTCACCCAACACTAACACCGGAATATCCGAACTTGAGAGCTTAGCCAACAAAGCAAAGACCTCACGTATTGCTGGAGACTTGCCAACGATGCCAAACTGTGACGGTATTTCATCGTCGCCAACAATTTCTCGCTGCGCTTGACTGTTTACCCAGCCTCTAATCAAAGCGATGGCCTGCGCTTTTTCATTTGGCGCCAATTCGTCTAATCGATCAAGATAAACGAGTAGCTCTTCGAGTGGATTAGTCATTTATGCTCCCAGACAACAGTCGCACACCATTAATGCAGTAATGTATCCCGGAAAACACGGTCATTGCAATCATCAGCCAGAATATCGAAAAGAAAAAGTCTGGCGAGCGCAAGAGGCCCAGGGCTGGAATGTTAAGAAAGCCAGGGATGCCTGCGTAGGCGCCTAATGCTGTGCCTACATAAATCGCTTGCGTTAGCATTTTTATTTTACCAAACACATCCGCAGGGAATTGCTTTCCAGCTGACTCAACCATGCCACGCAAAGCGGTCACTAGGAACTCGCGCCCCAAGGACAAGACTACCGCCCATACTGGCATGACAACATGCCAGTCACCAGCATTCCCATAAATTTTATTGCTCGCTGACAAATACGCCATGATACCGAGGATTAACACCTTGTCGACAACAGGGTCAGCGACACGCCCGACTGCTGTCACCCATCCATAGCGACGTGCCAAAAACCCGTCAAGCCAATCGGTTATGGCAGCAACAAAGAAATACCAAAAAGCTGCAAAGGCCGCTGCCTTAAGTAAACCCTCTGATGCGCCATCTTCATCTAATTTAATGACCTCGGACATGAACCAAAACGCCATTACAGCCAGCGCTAGGCGGGCCAAAGTAATCATGTTCGGGACCTGCTTAACAATCATCATTAATGGCCAGCCAGCTCGGCGCGTAAGTCGTAACCGTCAGCGCTAATGATTGTAGCCTCCACCATCGCCCCCGTTGACAGGTTGTGCTGTGGGTCGTCAATCTTTACAACGCCGTCAACCTCGGGCGCATCAGCCCACGTTCTACCAGTCGCCGTCTCGCCAGCTGCATCGTCAATCAAAACCGTAGTAGTTTTGCCTACTAAGCCCTGTTGAAAATCAGCATGTATCTCTGATTGCAGTTCCATCAATTCAGCGTAACGGCCAAGAGCCTCTTCGTGTGAGCAACGATCGGCGTCGTCACCTGACGGCGTATTGGCTTCAGGCGAAAAGGTAAAAGCGCCAAGGCGCTCAAAACGAAACTCTTTCATCCATTCGAGCAGTTCTTCAAATTCAGCGCGGCCTTCACCAGGATGGCCGACCAAAACCGTTGTGCGCAATGCTACGCCTGGCACTTCGTCGCGTAGGCGTGTCATGATTCTACGCACCGATTCGCTAGTACCGCCGCGCGACATTCTCTTTAGAACAGGCGTAGCAATATGCTGAGTCGGAATATCTAAATATGGCAACACGTTATCATATTGATTCATCACTTCAGTCAATCGCCACGGAAAGTTGTTGGGATAAGCGTACATAACGCGCAACCATTTCAAACCATCCACTTGCGCCATTGCTTCAACCAATTCAGGTAAGCGCACAGCGCCGCGCCCGAAGTCCTTGCCGTAACCAGTAGTGTCTTCAGCGACTAAATTTATTTCGCGAACGCCTTTCTCGACTAACAACTGGGTTTCTTCGACAACAGCCTTAATCGGCTTAGAGGACTGATTGCCGCGTATTTTAGGAATAATGCAGAACGCGCAGTTATGATCGCAGCCATGGCTTGGGCGAAGGTAGGCATAAGACCGCGGGGTTTGCAGCAAGCGCAGAAACTCGCCTTGGCCTTGAGGAGCACGTCCGCCTGAAAGCTCGTTAACCTTGCGGCCCTTCAGAACGTCCTCGACAATACGCGCTACGTTTGAGTAATCACTTAAGCCAAGGAAGGCGTCTACGTCAGGGAACTTGCCGACCACTTCATCGCGAAACTTTTCTGGCAAGCATCCCGCAACAATCACACCACGTAAATTTTGCGAGCGCTTGGCTTCGAGCAGGTCGTTTATTGCGGCTTCTGATTCGTCGCGTGCGGGGCCAATAAAGCTACAAGTGTTTAGAATCGCGACATCAGCCTGTTCAACATCTCCAGTCAAGGCATAACCGCCCGCACCTAGGTGCCCCAAAATATTTTCAGAGTCGATAAGGTTGCGAGCGCAGCCGAGGTGCACCAAGGCTACATTAATTTGTTTAGTCAAAAGACTCATTGGTTTTTCATCTCTTCCCACTGCTCGGCGGTGATCAGAATATCGCGCGGCTTCGCACCATTGTGCTCGCCTAGGATACCACATTCTGTCATATCTTCGATAAGTCGACTTGCCCGACTATAACCAATTTTGAATTTACGCTGCAACAGTGACGCGGAGCCGCGACCGGACTTCAGCACGAACTCAACGGCTTCTTCCCAGTGCTCGTCGTCATTTTCGCCGGTAGTGCCGCCGAGTAAGCTTCCTTGCTCGAGAACCTCTAAGTATTCTGGTTGACCATTCGCGCGTAAGTGGTCGCAAATTGCATTCACTTCTGGAGTATCAATAAAGGCACCTTGGCCACGCTGCGTCGAATCTGCCCCGGGAGGACGGTACAAGAAGTCGCCGTTACCCAGTAGCTTTTCAGCCCCGGCCTCATCAAGAATCACGCGACTATCCGTATTGGTGTTAACTCTGAACGACATCCGCACGGGCAGGTTCGCTTTAATCAAACCCGTCACCACATCTGTCGATGGACGCTGTGTCGCAACGATCAAGTGAATACCAGCCGCCCGCGCCTTCGCCGCAATGCGATTAATGCTCTCCTCGACATCTTTTCTGAATTGCAACATTAAATCAGCCAGCTCGTCGATAACTACCACGATGTACGGGTAGCTGTCTGGGAAGTCGAGTTCGTCGTAACGTTCACCCATCATGTCTTCCAACCCTTTGCGCGTAATTGCATTATAGTCGGCAATGTTTCGCACTTTAGCGCGGCGGAAGGTGCCTAAGCGGCTTTCCATTTGCTGCACAGTCCAGCTTAGGATAAACGATGCGCGCTTCATTTCCGTGACTACTGGACACATTAAGTGAGGGATACCAGAGTAAGCGTCGAGCTCTACTTGCTTAGGGTCAATCAAAACTAAGCGCACCTCTTCTGGGGTACGAGTAAGCAACAGCGTCGAAAGAATGCTGTTCAAGCACACAGACTTGCCAGAACCTGTAGTGCCAGCGATGAGCATGTGTGGCATCTTCGCGAGGTCTGAGACTAGTTCGCCACCTAGGGCCCCCTGACCTAGCACCATCGGTAATGCTGCGTTCGCAACTTCTTCCGAACACCTCTCAAACACATCACGCAGGCGAACCGACGATTGAATCATGTTGGGGACCTCAATGCCGACTGCTTTTGAATTTGGAAGCGGAAATATAATTCTTACTTTGCTGGTACCTAACGAAAGACTGATGTCATCAATGTGCTTCTTGATTTTGGCAACCGGCACGCCAGGCTCAAGCTGAATCCCAAACATAGTAATAGTCGGGCCACGTTTGGCAGAAATGACGGTTCCATCAAGCTTGAATGAGTCTAAAACCGATTGCAAATCGCTACCTAAATCATTAATCTCGTCCCGGTTGTCAACGCTAATTTTCGCATCGCTCTTTATTAGCAACTTTATTGATGGCAAAGATTTAAGGGACGGTGCTCTCGGGCGCTTAGGCCTAGGCTTAGGTTTGTCTTCTTCTACTTCGATGCGTGCCGTTTGCGACTCTAAAGCTGTGTCTTCAATTTCGGCTAACTCGTACTTTTCACCGGCAGCAGCTTGCGGTTGACGTGCTTCTGTTGTCGCTACGGGCGCCTCTGCGGTTTGCACTGAAGCCGTGGTTGCTGGTGCAACAGCAGGCGCTGGTGC
>CAXGOF010000077.1:0-7839 GCA_964011335.1 uncultured bacterium | reverse complement strand
TCATGTTTTCACCTAGCTTACCAGAAGATGCTTTGATGACCTCGCCAACAGTCATTTCTGGATCTAGGAAGAACTCCTGTTCGAGCAAAGCGCGTTCAGAAACGAACTTTTTAATACGACCATCAATGATTTTTTCTTTGATGTCGTCTGGCTTATTAGCCATATCGTCACTGCCAAGCAGCACGGTACGCTCGGCTTCAATCAGAGCTTCAGGAATATCATCTACTGAGACACCGACGGGCATGGGGTCAGCAGTTGCAATGTGCATGCAGATATCGTTGCACAGCTTAGCGAACTCGTCGCCGCGTGAGACGAAGTCCGTTTCGCAAGACAACTTAATCATCGCTCCTACTTTAAAGTTGTGGTGGACATAAGAATGTACGCGTCCCTCGCTAGTCTCGCGACCTGCTTTTTTACCAGCAGCCTCAATACCCTTTTGACGGAGTAGTTCGATAGCTTTCTCTTCGTTGCCGTCAGCTTCAGTTAAAGCTTTTTTGCAATCCATCATTCCGGCGCCTGTTTTACTGCGCAGTGCTGCAACTTCTTTTGCGGTAATAGTCATCGATTTAGTCCTCAGATTTTTCTGGCGTAGCCACCTCAACCGCAGGGGCTGCGTCAACCGCAGGGGCTGCGGCATCTTCCTTGGCAATCGACTTGATTTCAACTTGCTGGTTGGCTGCAGCTAAATCTTGACGAGATGGACGACGACGTCCTCCCGCTTTGGCTGCGCGCGGGCGAGGTACAGGAGCACCTTTGCCAACCGGTTGCGCATCGCTGCCAGCAGCTTGTGGGTCAGCGACACCCTTCTCGGCGCGGATTTCTTTACCCGCAAGAATGCCATCAGCTAAGTAGGACATAATCATTGCAACGGAGCGAATCGCATCGTCATTTGCAGGTATGATCAAATCACAAACATCTGGATCGCCATCTGTATCAATAATACCAATAACAGGTACACCCATTTTCTTAGCTTCAGCAACAGCTTTCATCTCAGTCTTTGGGTCAATAACGATCATTGCACCTGGAATGCGGTTCATAGAACGGATGCCGTTTAGGTTGCGAAACACCTTGCGCTTTTCGCGCATGAAGCGTGCAGCTTCTTTCTTAGTCAAAGAATCGAGGTGACCCTCAGCTTCTTGTGACTCGAGCTCTTCGAGGTAAGCAATACGGGAACCAATAACTTCGTAGTTCGTTAAAGTACCACCAATCCAGCGGTCTTCGACATATGGCATACCGGTAGTTACGTTTATCTTCGACAGCTCGCCAGACAACTGGAGCTTGGTACCAACCAAAAGCACGTCATTACCTTCAGCAACAACTTGCTTGAGAAAGTGCTTAGCGCGTAGCAAACCACGGATAGTTTGCTTAAGGTCGATGATATGAATTCGATTACGAGACTCGAGGATATACGGAGCCATCTTCGGGTTCCAACGCCCGACACGACAACCGATGTGAGCACCGGCGTCAATTAAAGCCTGGACAGAGAGGTCAGACATGAAGTAATTATTTTTCTATTGAAGTGTTAGGCGAATTGCCTGGAACGGGAACTATTACAGCACTCGCTGAAGTTCGGCCGCATATTTTACAAAAACATCGCTACTAGTCAACGCTAAGTATGAGATAAATACACATTTACAAAAGCAAAATACTATTAAAGTGGTATTCTTTGGTTAAGAAACACACTATGTCAAACGAACAACAGCCATTTCCAGAAAAACGTAACATTCTGGCAATATTGAACCATCGGGGTGAAAACCTTGGGGGGTTGCCTGATTGGCTGCATAGTCAGGGCTGGGAAGTGCGTGTATCTTCGGGATTGTCAGAGTCTAAGTCATTACTACAAAATGAGATAAGTGCTGCCATCCTGTTACCGCTCACTCTAAAGCGTGACGGGATTGAATGGCAAAGTTTACTGCCGCTGCTAAGCCCGCACCATCGTATTCCATGGCTCGTCATCCCTTGGAAGGACGCCGTCGTTGGTAGCCTCTCCACCCTGTTGATAGGCTCTTTGGCGGTAGCAGATTGGGTTATTAGCAGCGAGAGTCACAGCGAAATCGGCTTTAGGCTCGATAATCTGCTGCGTTTTGAGAAAATAGTGGATGCCACTCGCCAACACACGAACGAGCTAGAAAGCCAGCTAGTGACCGATCATAAGACAGGATTATTTAACGACCGCCACTTTCGTACGCGATTACGCGAAGAATTCGAGCGCAGTACACGACACGGTAGCCCGCTGGCGTTAATGCTTCTTGACCTCGACGATTTCAAAGCCATCAACGACGACAACACTTATGAGTTTGGCGACATCGCACTCAAAACTGTGGCCAACGTGTTACGCGAAAGCGTACGTAATATTGACATAGCTGCCCGGATAGGCGGCGACGAATTTGCTTTGATCTTGCCGACGACGACAATTGAAGAGGCGCTGATGGTGGCAAAACGTTTCCAAGATTCACTACATAAAAATCCGGCAGTAGAAGATTCAGACATTGCACAATTACGCGCTTCAGTCGGGATAGCAACTACTAATAAATTTGGCGGGCGTGATTCGCGCCAACTATTTTTACAAGCGAACGAAGCACTGAAAGTTTCGAAACAGTACGGCAAGAACCGCATCGCGTTTTACGACCCAAGCACACGGCAAGTTATTTGCCATGGCGCGACTAATAAAGTGGAATAAAAACAGGCTGGCACCAGTCGCCATGCGCTCCTGCAGATGTTTCATAAACCGAGGAACTCCGCAATTCGACACGGTCATTCTTTCGCAATTCAAGACGCAGCAATTGGGCCGTCTCTGCAACCCTCTTAGTCGTTGACGTCTCGCGCAACTTCCCATTCACAAAGATGGAAAATATAACGGGACTAGGAGAAATAAAACCAGTGACATCGTCGTCTATTCCCACCCAAATCGCGAACAAGCCATCCTTTAGGCATTCTAGTGCAACAACGCTCTGTGGCGTCAGAGACCATCCCCTATTGAAATGACGCTTAGCTATTGATAAATCAAACCCATCAATACTCGTTGATTGCGGCTGAGCATCAAACGAGATATGCGAAAATTCATTGCGAGTAATTCTCGATATCTTAGACAACGCCACCGCGTAATCATCCTGCCACGCCGTAGTCACGCGCAACGCATTATTATTACAACTGATGACACTCGCAGCGAACATCGAGCCATCGTGTAAGTACACGAATGACGGAAGTTCTTCTTGCACACTAGGGTCACTACAGAAAACGAGTGCTTCCACTTTTTCAACCGCTACTTCAAGTTCGGTGCCGCCCGTCTCGAATTTCACCTTTGCGTCATTGAGTGCGACAAAAAAACCACTGGCTATATCACTGACACCGTTTGCTGTTTTCATCCGTAACAGATCTTCGTTCAAATGCGGGGCTACAAAGTGAGGACCTGCGATAGCAAGCACATACCGTAAATCTACCTTCAGCGTTTTCTCGCTAGTGCTCTGCCACAGCAAAAAGTCGCCGTCGCTTTCGACTGGCCGTCCAGAAATCCTGGAAGAGTCTTGCAGGTAAAGGAATAGCGGCGACCGCATCACTGAAAGGTCCTTTACGCCATGAGTAAAATCAAGTTGTAGCCACTCGCCAAGAGCTGGATGCGCAAGAGCGCGTCCGTTTTCCCAGGTCAAAGCCGACAATTCAACTTCTGCTGAGTCAAGAAATCCATCAAACCGTGCCTGGTCGCCACCCACATCTGCGGGGGCCGCAGCAGGATTTTGTGCCAAAATGGACAGCATTGCAGAGATTAGTAGATTCGTCATGCCAATTCGGCAGTAATCATAGTAAAATCTGCGCGCTTTGTTGCTCGAATGTTGGCATTAGTTTTGCTGTATAGCAACGAGTTGCCAGGCGGCACTCACCAGAAAATAATGCATAAAGAACTCTCGTTTAATGCCGAAGCACGTGACGCCATCCTTTGTGGTGTCGAGAAGCTTGCCAAGGCTGTTGTTTCTACTCTAGGTCCCCAAGGTCGATGCGCTGTGCTCGATAAGTCGTGGGGTGGTCCTGTAATCACTAAAGACGGCGTTACTGTCGCACGCGATATCGATCTTGAAGACAAGGCCGAAAATCTAGGCGCTCAATTAGTGAAAGAGGCTGCCACGAAGACTAACGACCGTGCTGGCGATGGCACCACCACTTCTACCCTACTTGCATGGATGATTTACAAAGAAGCTTTGCGTCACCTAGCTGTGGGCGAGTCTCCGAACGATATTATCAGTGGTATTCGCCAAGCGACGCGACAAGTTGTGACGCACATCACTAAACAAGCGAAGCCAATCAAAAACAACAAAGACATCAAATCTGTCGCAACGATTGCTTCGAACAACGATGAAGTTGTTGGCGCTATTCTTGCTGACGCATTCAAGAAGGTTGGTGACGACGGAGTCATTAGCATCGAAGAAGGTAAGGGTCTCGAGACTGAAGTAAAGATTGTTACTGGGATGCAATTTGACCGTGGCTTCTTGTCACCGAACTTTGCGACTAATACCGAAACTCTAGAATGCCTGTATCGCAAGCCACTTATTTTGGTTCACGAAAACAAGATCTCCAGTGTTCAAGAATTGTTGCCGGCGCTAGAGTTGGCAAAAGAAAACAAAAAAGCTTTATTCATCATTGCCGAAGACATCGAAGGCGAAGCTTTGGCTGCTTTAGTTATCAATAAAATGCGTGGCGTTATTGAAGTCGTTGCCGTTAAAGCTCCAGGCTATGGCGACCGTCGCAAAGAAATGTTACAGGACATTGCTATTCTGACTAATGCCAATGCCTTCATGGCAGATTCCGGCGCAAATCTGGACGCGATCACTATCGCTGACTTCGGCACTGCCGAGCAAGTCATCATTGATTCCAACTCAACGACATTGGTCAAAGGTGCTGGCGCCAAAAGCATCGTCAGCGCGCGTGCTGAGTTGATTAAGTCACAAATAGAAAGCACGACTAGTGATTACGACAAAGAGAAACTAGAAGAACGTCTGGCCAAGCTAGTGGGCGGCATTGCTCAAATTCAAGTTGGCGGTGCATCTGAAGCCGATGTCAAAGAACGTAAGTTTCGCTACGAAGATGCCAAGCACGCCACAGTCGCTGCGATTGCTGAAGGCATCCTAGCCGGTGGCGGCACAGCGCTACTGCGCGCTTCTGCTGCTTTGCGCAAGAACACACTCAAGCTTTCCGGTGGAGAGCTAACAGGCCTTAAGGTTTTAGCTGAGGCACTCGAGTCTCCGATTAAGACTATCTGTAAAAACGCTGGGCAACACGGTGCTGTCGTTGCACGCAACGTGCTTAAAGGAAAGTCCCCAACATACGGCTACAACGCCTTGACTAGCGAATATGGCGATATGCTAAACATGGGCATTGTTGATCCAACAAAAGTGACACGCACGGCTTTGCAAAACGCCGTTAGCGTTGCCGCTACTCTAATCACCACAGAATGCTTAATTGTTGAGGCTGATGCCGAAGAAGACCAGGCTGCCGCTGCTCATAACCACGCTCACTAATCATGGCTAAAACTAAAATTGCATTCACTCCGATTGAAGATCGGGTCCTTATTGAGCCAGCTGCTGCTGAAACAGTTTCAGCAGCGGGCATCTTTTTGCCGAACAGTGCTAGCAAGACACCGCTACGTGGTGAAGTTCTAGCCGTTGGCGCCGGAGCTCAAAACAAAGATGGTGGCCGCGCTGAATTACCAGTCAAAATTGGTGACCACGTGGTTTACGCCAATTTCTCAGGCTCTAAAATAGAAGTCGGTGGCTGCGAATTTTTAATCGTGCGCGCCAACGAAATTCTTGCCGTCATTAACAGTAAATAACATCATGGCTAAACAAATACTTTTTGACGATAGCGCGCGCGAAAAACTTTTTGCCGGCATCGAAACACTTGCAAAAACAGTTTGCGTCACCTTGGGTCCTAGTGGACGTAACGTAATTCTAGAAAAATCTTTTGGCGACCCCATCATCACTAAAGATGGTGTCTCCGTAGCAAAAGACGTCGACTTAGACAATCCCTTTGAGAGCCTTGGTGCTAAATTAGTGCGCGAGGTGGCCTCGAAAACCAACGATCAAGCTGGTGATGGCACTACAACCGCAACGGTATTGGCTGCCGACTTAGTCCGCCAAGGACTACGCCATATGGCATCAGGCGCATCTCCCACTTTATTGCGTCGTGGCATAGATAGCGCTGTCAAAGCAGCCGTTGATTCCATCGGTCAATTAAGCAAAGAGGTCTCCGGGCGCAAAGACGTTGCACGCGTTGGCGCAATTTCAGCCAACCAAGATTCAAATATCGGGAATATCCTTGCTGATGCCGTTGAGAAAGTGGGCGACAACGGTGTCATCACTATCGAAGAAGGCGATGGTTTTGAAACGACTCTCGAGATTGTCGATGGCATGAATTTTGACAAAGGTTATTTGTCGCCTTATTTTGTAACTGACACGGCCAAGATGGTCGCCGAGTTTGAATCGGCCCTAGTGTTAGTGCATGAGGGCAAGATTTCTAATCTGCAAGAGTTCTTGCCTTTACTTGAGCAGGTTGCTCCTACTGGCAAGCCTTTGTTGATTATCGCAGAAGATATTGATGGCGAAGCACTGGCGGCTTTAGTGGTTAACAAAATGCGCGGTATTATGAATGTCGTAGCGGTCAAGGCGCCTGGCTTTGGCGACCGTCGCAAAGCGATGCTTGAAGATATTGCTGTTGTCACGGGCGCTACAGCAATCATGAACGATACCGGTAGCAGCTTAAATGAAGTTGGCCTCGAAGACTTAGGGGCTGTCAAAAAAGTACGCGTCGAAAAGGACCGTTGTATTCTAGTCGGCGGTGCTGGCACGAAGAAAGCTATCTCAGAACGTGTCTCTCAAATTCAAGCACAACTCGATCGTTCGACATCGACCTACGATGGCGAAAAATTACGCGAGCGCTTAGCCCGTATTTCTGGCGGCGTAGCTGTTGTGAAAGTTGGCGGCGCTACCGAAGCTGAATTAAAACAACGCAAACACCGCGTTGAAGACGCCCTTCATGCCACGCGTGCAGCCAAAGCCGAAGGCATTGTACCTGGCGGCGGAACTGCCCTACTACGCGCTATTCCAGCTGTTGAGGCTGTGCGCAAAAAAGCACATGGCGATGAGAAGTTTGGTGTCGATATCGTCATTGCAGCTCTAAGTTCACCCACACGCGTGATTGCCAACAATGCAGGCTTTGACGGCAATGTTGTCGTAGAAGATGTCATGGCACTAGACGAATGGTTTGGTTTTGATGCGCTTAAAAACAAATACTGCGATCTAGGACACGCCGGCATTATCGACCCGACTAAAGTTGTACGCTCGGCGTTAATCAATGCAGGATCTATTGCCGGATTGATTCTGATTACCAATACCTTGGTAACAGATGTAGCAAGTGAAAGCGAGACGCCTGCCTAAGTATGAGTCAGCGCGACTATTACAAGGTCCTTGGCGTATCCCGCAATGCGGGTGACGCCGACATCAAATCAGCTTATCGCAAGCTGGCCTTGAAGTATCATCCTGACCGGAATGAAGAAGAAGGTGCAGCCGATAAATTCAAAGAAGCATCTGAAGCTTATTCGGTGTTGTCTAATAAAGAGAAGCGCCAACGTTACGACCAATTAGGACATGATCGATTTATTGGCGGCGGTGGCGGTAACCACAATGTCGATTTCAATGACCTTTCTTCTCAATTTGGTGACATCTTTGGTGGCGGCGGCTCAATCTTCGAAACAATCTTTGGCGGCGGAGGCCAGCGTGCGCAACACAACAACACGGGTCGATCTATGCGGGCAAATGTGGATGTTTCGCTTGCTGAAGTACTAAACGGAGC
>CAXGOF010000076.1:0-7984 GCA_964011335.1 uncultured bacterium | reverse complement strand
GTAGTACCAAAGAGTATTTGCGTTTTCCCATTACGAAAGTCATCTACGGCTGCCTGCACTTGCCGCGAATCGAGGCGTCCGTGTACTAACGATGATTTGAATTGCTTAAAAAGGCCACCCATTAAATACTCGTGCCACGACAACAAGCCATCTTCGCCATCGATGCGCGGCACCACTATTAACATCTGCTGCGCCTTGTTCAACATCGGTAACAACTTTTCACACTGCTCTTCGATTTGCGTGTCGTTAAAAACTTTAGTCTCTATTTGCGCATTCGCTCCAGCGCGTTTTTCGAGCACGCACGGCCGTAGTGAACCATAATATGACCACGCTAAAGTGCGCGGGATCGGGGTCGCCGTCATCGTTAAAACATGTGGGTGCACCCCTTTTGCTATCAATGACGCTTTTTGTTTTACTCCAAAGCGTTGCTGTTCGTCGAAAACTACCAGACGCAAATCGTTGAATTTTATTTTATTACTGAGTAATGCGTGGGTACCAATGGCAATATGGCCATCAGAATGATTCAATGTTACTGTAGTTTTAGTACCAACTAGCCATTTACTAAAAGTGAGATAGTGCTGGTGCACTAATATTTCGGTAGGCGCCAATATCGCCACTTGCCCGCCAGCGGCTACTACTATCATTGCCAACACAAATGCCACTACCGTTTTGCCGCTACCGACTTCGCCATGCAATAAGCGTTGCATACATTTTCCACTCGCCAAATCATCGCGCAATGCTCCGACCACTTGCAACTGCTCGGCGTTCAAATTGAACGGCAACAAATCTAAAATGCGCTGCCAGGTCTCGGGAGCGCACACCAAAGGCTCGCACTCCTGCTGATATTTATCGCGATTAATATTCAATGCATACAATTCACCAAGTGCTAAGCGCCGCCGCCCGAGTTCCACTTCATCTAAGGTTCGCGGGGCATGAATCATGCGCACAGCCTCGGCTAACATTGGTACTCGCGCCCCATCAATGAGCTCATCAGGCAGTCGCTCAACCAAGCCCTCGGCAAACTCAAGGCTCTTCGCCACCGACTGCGCTACAAACTTGGACGGCAAACCTTCACCCTTGCGATATATCGGACGTGGCAACTGTTGACCCTGCATGTCGTCAAGGCTGATAACCTCAGCAGAAGTCAGCTGCCATCCATTCTTTTCGGCCAAAATTCCCTCGAACGCAATTTCTTCACCTTCGACAAATTGCTTAATGCGAAACGCTTGATTGAAGAAACCAACGCAGAGTTTTTTGTCCCCCATTTTTATGCGCACATTTAGCACATTACGTTTATAACCCATACGAAAAATGCTGACGGAATAGATTTCTCCACTGATTTTGATCCATTTTCCAACTATTCCTGCAAAATCCTGGCCTTTGAAGATAATCGCTGGTGGCTGATAGCGCCGTGGTAAGAGCCTCAAAAGCCCCCCAACATCGCTTATTCCAAATGCAACTTTGTATTTTTCTGCCTTAGAGTGGCCTATTCCGCTCAATACAGTCAGCGGCTGGCTGATATCTACTGCGGACTGCTGTTGAGACGTCATCCAAATAATTTAATAAAAAGGTGTAACACATGCCACCACTGCGCGTAATTATTAGTAAGTCGATTGTTGTTCGGGGGGATGACAACGACCACAGCTCTAATGTATTCCTGAGTTATGGGGTAAAGAGGTACAATTTCGGTTGCGCCTCTTTGTTTTTTTAGACTTAATACTCGTTTTAGCGCAGATATACTACCGCTGTGAATTTTGAGTCCACTTACGGCCCATGGGCCATTGTCACAGGGGCCTCTGCAGGCCTCGGAGAGCATTACACCCGCCAACTAGCTGAGCGCGGGCTGAATGTACTCATTGTGGCGCGCCGCTTAGATCGACTTTCAGAGCTAGCTAGTGAATTAATGAGCAATCATCAGGTTGAAATCGAATGCTTGGCGCTTGATTTAACAGCGACGGATGCGATTGAATCGTTACTTGGGGCTTGCCAGAATAAAGACATCGGGCTGCTAGTCAACAATGCTGGCTTTGGCATAAAGAAGGCCTTTGCTGAAAATGAATATTTGGCGCTGCGTGACATGGTGCGATTAAATTGCGAAATGCCGGTATTGCTCACTCACGTATTGCTCGATAAATTAAAAAATCGAGACACGGCTGGCATCATCAATCTTGCGAGTGTGGCTGGATTCCAACCTACTCCATTCATGAGCGTTTACGGTGCAACTAAAGCTTTCGATTTGCTATTTAGCGAAGCACTCAACAGCGAACTTGGTGGCAGCGGTATCGATGTACTGGCCGTTTGCCCCGGCAGCACCGATACTGAATTCCATGCAGTGGCGGGCTCAGAATCGTCTTTCCCAAAATTAGATGACCCGCGGCTAGTGGTTTTGAAAAGTTTAAATTGCTTAGGCAAGCGCGCTGTTTATATACATGGCTTCAAGCACCGCCTGTTAATCTTTCTTAGTCGCTTGACGCCGCGTTTTTTGGTAACGCGCACCGCGCACTTGATGCTAAAGAAGTAGAGTCGTCGCGTATGTGTTCTGCGCCCCTATCGCGCGCTAAATTTATTTGCTTGATACGCTCGGCAAAACTCGCTTTTTGTTCTAGAGTCGTTTGCAAAAAACAATGCGGGCAGCTCACCCCATCTTGGAAATCAGGGCTATCTCGATCTTGCTCGCTAATCGGATTGCGGCACGCCCAACATAAAGTGAATGTTCCTTCTTTAAGACCGTGCGTTACAGAAACTCTTTGGTCGAAAACAAAGCATTCACCCTCCCATTCTGATTCTGCTTCAGGAACGGTTTCCAGATACTTAAGGATGCCTCCCTTGAGATGGAAAACTTCGTCAATCCCTTCATTCTTCAAGAAAGCTGTCGATTTTTCACAGCGAATACCGCCGGTACAAAACATGGCTACCTTGGGCTGGTCGCGGGTTTTCATTTCCTCACGCAGCCAATCGGGGAATGCTCTAAAGCTTTGAAGACCTGGATTTTTCGCGCCCTTAAAGGTACCTATCGCAACTTCATAGTCGTTACGAGTATCAATAACCAGAACGTCAGGTTTTTGTATTAAAGCGTTCCAGTCATGTGGGTCTACGTAGGTTCCGACGACCTGCCTCGGATCGAGTCCTTCGACGCCCATCGAAACAATCTCTTTTTTCAGGCGCACCTTAATACGATGAAAAGGTGACGTCTGGGAAGCAGCAAATTTCACTTCTATTCCTGCAAAGCGCGCGTCGCTTTTTATAAAGTTAAGGACGGTATCAATGTTGTCGGGGTGCCCAGCAATCGTGCCGTTGATACCTTCGGCTGCCAGTAATATCGTGCCATTGACCCTATTAGTACGGCATACCTCTAGTATCCGATCACGAAGTACTTCGGTATCAGAGAGATTGACAAATTTATAAAGCGCTGCGACTAAAAATTGAGGCATGAATGCGGTGCGTAAAGCCTGAGTACTGTACATTTTATCTTAGCTTGTTCAAACCGTAATACCTCTGACCCGGCCAATTTACCGAAACTCCCCTACAAATTTCCGCGCATCGCACGCTTCTTCTGAGCAATCGCATCTTCGAGCATATCCGCCACCGCCGGATAATCGTAATACGTGAGCCCCGCCTCGAAGTCGGCAATTGCCGCGTCGTAGTTCTTCATCTCGAGATGAATAGAACCGCGCTCCGTAAAATTAATAATCTGGCTCATTGGGTCTTTCTTCTGCGCCAATATCAAAGTGTAGGCCTCAATTGCCCGCGCGTAATGACCTGTTTCAAACGCCGCAGCCGCTTCAGCCTGCAACTCGCTGATGGACTCTGGTAATGGTTTTACAGCTTCACCAGTACCCCTGAACGTTACCGTAACGCATTTCTTCTTTGCCAAGTAAGTCTTGCAAACCCGCGCCAAATCATCAGAGGTAACCGCCATTACAGCATCGTGATAACCCGCTAACACCTCCGTCAAATCATGTGCGGCGTACCAAGACAGAGTACCCGCCAATGCAAAGTAAGGACGCGACCGCATAGGCTGCGAAGTGTACACATCGGCAAGCAGCTCTTTCACTTCGGTCATGACAGAAGCATCTGCCTCACCCAACTTATACGACGTCAGCATGCGCGACACCTCTTTGGCAATCACGCCTGCGTCATGATCACCCACGGACCAACTCATCTTGAATAATTCTTGCTCGATGCGTCCGCCAGTGGATACGTTAACGAGGACTCCTGATTTAATTTCATCGCGCTGCAACATCGCAGCCAACACATCAAGTGCCGCACGGTCAGCGTGTTGAATCTTTGGAGTTAACCAACAGCGTACCACTTTGTCGCGCGGCAACTGCGATTTAATTACTACGGTACGTGATGCTGTCACTTCGGGCTCGAAATAATGATTGTTTGTCGTCGCCTGCGATTCCAATTTACCGAAAGATTCTTCAGCCATGTTCAAAACCGCTGCCGGTTTATGAGGTCCCACAATTACAATCGCCGCACGATTAGGATGATAGTAAGCATCGTAAAAAAACTTCACCTGCGCAACACTCAAACCCGGTGCCTTGGTATGCCCACCTGCATCGCGTAACCCATGGCGATAAGGGTGTGAATTGTAAACCGCGTTCTCAAGTTGCTGCGCACGCCCATCGCTTGGCTGGTATGCATGCTCTTCTTCTGTATTGAGTCGATGCCGCTCATTCAAGACGGGCTCGCTTTCTAACGTCAGACCACGCAAGCGATCTGCCTCCATACTTAGGACCTCAGGCAAATGCTCAGAAGCGAAGTCATGGTCATAATACATAGTGTAGTCATCGCGCGTAAATGCATTCGACTCTCCGCCCCATCCAACAATAGTTTTCTCGTGGATGTCAGCACCTGTAGTCGCAGTACCGGCGAACATCGCGTGCTCGGTTAAGTGGGCCAGACCAGTGGTGCCTGCTGTTTCGTCGCGAGTACCGGCGGCAATTGCCATAAATACCGAAGTGGTCTCGCCAGGATCTTCAATAGCGTAAACCCGTAAACCGTTGTCGAGAATTCGATACTCGAAAACATGTTCGCCAACAGCAAGCTGTTGCTGGGCGGAACTAAGAACTAGCATCAGGGTGACTGCAATTACCATGTCGGCAATTATAGTTTCTGCTACTTATTGTTTTGACAGTGACTGCTGTGAAACTCATGTACATTTTCACGAATATCCTTTTCTATCCTTGGGCATACATGCGCCTACTGCAATAGGCTTTTCAGGATACTAGGTTTACAAAGCGAAGCCTTATATACTACGATGAGAGAGAGACGCTTTTTTATATAGGTTTGATAAAGTACCATAGGTCGAGGGCGCTACGGAACTACGAGAGCGAGCCACCTCCTCCGAACAAAAACCCGTCTGCTAACTCAAACATTGCTTCATCATGATTAAATACGCTTATATTGCTGCCGGAATAATTCTTATCTTAATTGGAGCCCGCCTAGCGCTAATGATAAAACAATGGTCGCTTAGCCGAACACTCAAAAGGCGTCGCGAGATTGGAGCTCAAGCAGAAATAGATGCCATCGCTTTGATTGAAAGGAATGGGTACAAAATCATTGAAGAACAATCGACTACCCATTGTTCATTCTTAGTGAATGGAGAAGAAACAAACTATACCGTCAGAGCCGATTATATCGCAGAGAAAAACGAGAAACGATACGTCATTGAAGTAAAGAGTGGCGATGTTGCACCAAACCCAAATCACTCTGCAACGAGACGACAATTATTAGAATATGCGCATATCCATAGACCTGATGGTTTGCTGCTGGCGGATATGACCGCAATTACTCTTAGCACTATTGAATTCGATCTCGTGTTGAGGAATCAAACAGTGGCCAACAACAATAAACTAATTGGGCTTGCCTTTATAGTCGGGATTGCGTTCGGGGTTATTATCGCCAATTAAACTTCACATCGCCGAACACAGAAGAAGCCTCGGTGCAGTAACGTGACCCCTTCACACTCCTCCCATATAGCGCGCCGGTGATTGCCAGCTCCACTCCAATCGGCAAGCGGAATCGCTAACCGGTTTATAAACTTTAACCGTCCACCAGCTGGCCGGACATCGGCAATCACGATACGGCCACCCGTTCTTACGATACGCTTGGCATCCGCAAGAACGCCGCGCCAATCATCTGTCACGCTCAACACTAGACACAACAATACTGCGTCCGCAGAATCGCTCGCTATGGCCCGACTGTCACCGAGAACATACTCGGTATTATCAAAGCACTGCGGCGCGCGGCTGAGCATCTCCACTGTGCGATCCACAGCAATCACTTGCCGTGATTTTTTTGAGAGTGCCGCAATATTCAGCCCCGTGCCGCAGCCGATTTCGACTACGCACTCGTTACCACTTAATTGGAGGGCGTCCACGGCTACTGCGCGTAGTTTGGCATAAAGTGGACGACAGATTAAATCGTAAATCGGAGCTATACGTGCGTACCAATTCATCAGAACAATAGAATATCAAGTTGATGAGATTAGATACAATCAGTGCATGACAAAAAAAATAACTCGACGTAATTTTTTGCGCAACTCTGCCGTAACTGCAGTCGTGGCACCTTCGGCTGCACAACTTTTTACTAGTTGCGCAGCGCCGCCAAACCTTGCCACTAACAAACTACGTCACGCCGCAATCGGTGTCGGCGGCATGGGCGGCGCCGATCTAAAGCAAATAGCCGCACATAAAGATGTAGAAATAATCGCATTGTGCGATGTCGATGCCAATAACTTACAAGCCGCCGCAAAGTTGCACCCCGAGGCGCGAGCTTACACCGACTGGCGCGAATTACTTAAGGCTGAGCACAGCAACTTAGATTCGGTAAATGTCACCACTCCCGACCACATGCACGCACCTATCAGTTACAAAGCGATTGAGTTAGGCTTGCACGTGTACTGCCAAAAACCACTCACTCACACCGTAATGGAATCACGGCGCCTAAAAGAAATAGCACAACGCAAAAATGTGGTCACGCAAATGGGCATTCAAAACCACTCGGCAGAAAACTACTCCGTTGCTAAACAACTCTTCGACCAAGATTTAATCAAAGACATTCACGAAGTACATGTCTGGACCGATCGCCCCGCTGGATGGTGGCCGCAAGGCGTCGAGCGTCCAGAAGGCGAAGATCCGATTCCATCCACTCTTGACTGGGACAAATGGATTGGAGTAGCACCGATGCGTTCTTACAAAGACGGCAACTACCATGCCTTCGCTTGGCGCGGACGCCTCGACTTCGGCACCGGCGCTCAAGGCGACATGGGTTGCCACCTAATGGATCCGGCAACTTGGTTTTTACAGCTCGGTCATCCGTCCACTATTAAATCTACGGGACCAGCACCGACATCGGACACTTTTCCATTAGAGTCACGTGTCGAATATCACTTTCCGGCGACGTCCAAAACGTCGGCGAATGGCGTGAAAGTAGTTTGGCACGACGGCAAGAACAAGCCCGATGCGCTACTTACACAATACGGCTTCGGAGAAAATCCATATGCCAACGGCTCGCTGTTTATTGGAAGCAACGGTGCGCATATGTTTAGCCCCTATGAAATTCCGAAAACAACTTTCAACGATAAGCCGGCCGACATCAGACTACCCGAAGCACACCCTACCAATCACTGGCACCAATGGGTCGACGCATGCTTCGGACGAGTAGTGGCTAGCGCGCCGTTTGATTACTCAGCACATTTAACCGAAGTCGCATTACTCGGCAATATTGCCTTGAACTTTCCGAACGAGACCCTTAACTGGCAAGGCAAGCGTTTACGTTTTGAAGGTAATGACGCTGCAACGGCACTGTTGTGTAAAGATTATCGCAAGGGTTGGCGTTACACCGGATTGCTTTAGAGTGTCGGCTTTATAACTCGATGACCTTCCCGTCTAAGGTGGCCCAGAGCCCGATTACCTCGCACCCACCAAACGCTATACGCAAATTAGCCGCCGCCTCTAGGCACTGGCTTTTTTGCTTG
>CAXGOF010000075.1:0-7986 GCA_964011335.1 uncultured bacterium | reverse complement strand
TGCTTATCAGCCGTGAAGCTATAAGACCATAAAGCACTGGAAGCTGGGCCGCGGTACGCACGGCGGCTTTGATCACCATGGCCGCGTTCGTAAATCATCAAAGTGCCGTCAGCACTCAGCTCTGGGTTTTTCATTGCCCAATCACCAAGAATGGTTGGCGTGCGACCATCTACATAAGCAACCCACGCACCATTATCACGACGTGAATAACGGCGGTCACGCTGCGCGCCAATAAGTACGCGTTCATTGTCAATCCAGCCATGTAATTTTTCGCCATCAGAGTGCCAAGTCATGCGCTGTGGCTGCCCCCCAACCGCCGGAATAGAGAAAATATCCCAGTTAGAGTGGCGATTCGAAGCAAAGGCTAAAGTTTTGCCGTCTGGGGACCACACTGGTCGAGCGTCGTAAGCATCATGTGCGGTAAGACGTTGCGCACGTCCATCACTCACATTTGCCACCCAAATATCGCCCTGGTGGCTAAAAGCCACCTGTGTGGCATTTGGGGACAGCGAAGGGTGCCGTGGAAGGGTTAATTCGGGTGCTGATTGGACGAAAATTAGACAAAAAGAAGCGAGGACCAAATTCATGGGTACAAGGATAACTTCTTCCTTCAGTTATTTGGGACACCTAGCCGATAAAGCTGTAACAGCAATACCCATGGACAATAACATGAGAATCTTAATAGCCGACGACGACCCGGTTAGTACTCGCGTACTAGCCCAGCAACTCGAGAAATGGCAGCACACTGTCACTACTACCACCAATGGCTTCGACGCGCTCGCAGCCTTTAAGGACGAGACTTTTGACGTAGTTATCACGGATTGGATGATGCCTGCTATGAACGGCCCAGAGTTATGTACCGCCATCCGCAAGGAAGAGGAGAGTGGTGAGCTTGCGAGCTTCATCATTCTTTTAACTTCACGTGGATCGAGCGAAGACTTGGCCCTGGCATTGAAGGCTGGAGCTAACGACTTTGTAACCAAACCCTTTGCACCACTTGTATTGCAATCCCGGCTTGCAAACGCTACGCGCATTGTGCAATTACAAATGGAACTACACCGCAAAAAACAAGAAGCTGACAAACTGGCCTGCACCGACCATCTCACTCAATTGCGCAATCGACGCGCGATGTGGCAAAATTTACAAATGGATTATGAGCGCATGCATCGCGAGCAACGTCCTCTTTCTGCTTTAGTGATTGACATCGACTTTTTCAAGAAGATTAATGACTGTCACGGACACAGAGTTGGTGACACAGCACTACAAACCGTAGCGCGATGTTTAACCAATAGTCTTCGCTCTGGGGATTATGTAGGTCGTTGGGGCGGAGAAGAATTTTTAGTCGTACTACCAGGAGCTGACATTATTCAAAGTGCTGAAGTAGCCGAACGCTGCCGACATCACCTTGAATCGCTGCGCATTAAAGGCGATAACGGAAAGGTAATTCGTTTAAGCGCGAGTATCGGAGTTGCAACCGTCGATGGCGCGAACCGTGAAGACTCTGACGCGCTTCTAGACCAGGCTGATCAAGCTCTTTACTGGGCAAAAGATGCCGGGCGGAATCGCGTCAAAATTTATGTTCCGGGCGTTGGTCCGCGACGCAATATGCGAAAAGCAACGTAAATCAAGAATACAGCAAAGCATAACTGCAGCTGACTGTGGTCTAAAGAATAATTGCGCAAAGCAACGCCAACCACTGCCGCGGGCAAACAGACTATGGCTAATGATTTGGCCAAGACCACGTCGATGCGCTGCTCCTTATATGCATTACGGACTGCCATTCCTGCAGTAGGAACCATCGCCAGCAGTGAGATTGCCGAAGCTGCTTGAAAGCTAATGCCGTCGACAGCGATGATTAGCGCCGGCACCACGACTACCCCGCCACCAACGCCGAACAAGGTAGCGCAGACTCCGGCAAAGACTCCAAAGATCATAGCGTAAAGATAATATTGTGCGTGCAACTCGACTAGCTGCGTCGCCGTTGCTATCGAAGGCAGGGCAAGCCCCGCATAAATATTTCTGGCGGCAGAAACGACCAGCAACAATAAAAATAAATGGTGCAACAGTGAGGAGCTAATTGCTTTGTCAACAATAGCACCGAGCTTTACGCCAACAATACCCCCGAGGAACACGGCACTTGCCAACCCCGGATATATATTTTGTGGCTCTAGCAGAACTTCGGCAATCACCGCTACAGCAGCGATAAACGGAATAAGCGCCAATGCCGTTCCGGCCGCGCGGCGCAAGGGCATGCCGAGTAGAACTAAAGCCGGGCCAATCACCAAACCTCCGCCAACGCCCAGCATACCTGAGACAACGCCAGCCACAGCACCTACCAGCCACAAGCGCTTAGGCATAGCTGTCACTAATTAGACTCGCGGATGCGCTCGGCAATCTTAGTGGTGCTACGTCCAGAAAGGATGTCAATAAATTCTACGTCGCCACCATTCTTTTTGACGAACTCCGCGCCAGCGACACCTTTGTCTTTATAGTCGGCGCCCTTAACCAACACATCTGGACATATTTTTTGAACCAAACTTTCAGGAGTATCATCAGCAAAGGGCACCACCAAATCGATGAACTCTAAAGCCGCCAACACCTCGGCGCGGTCTTCTAATTTATTGTATGGGCGATCCGCCCCCTTCAATCGCGACACCGAGTCGTCGTCATTTAAACCCAAGACCAAAACGTCACCTAAGCCGCGAGCAGCGCGCAAGTAACGCACATGCCCAGCGTGCAAAATATCAAAGCAACCGTTCGTGAACACCACTTTACGTCCTTCTAAACGGAAATATTCGGTGATTGCTAGAAGTTGCTCGTCGGTCTCAAAGACAACCTTTCCTGCCGGTGTAGACGACCGCAAATAGCGCAATAGTTCTTCGCGTCCAACCATCGTAGTACCTACTTTAGAAACCGCAATACCAGCGGCAGCGTTGGCCAAGTGCATGGCAGTAATCGAATCGTAACCACTGGCCAAACTAATAGCTAAAGCACTAATCACGGTATCACCCGCACCCGTGACGTCATAAACCTGACGCGCGAATGTTGGAATATGTGTCGCCGAACCATCTGCGTCAAGCAAATACATACCTTCGGCGCCCAAAGTAATGAGCAGCGATTGCAATTGCGCGTCGACGCACAGTTTGCTTCCTTCCTGCTTAACAGCGTCTAAACTCGGCATCGGGCAACCCGCCGACCATTCAGCCTCGCTGCGGTTTGGGGTTACCATGGTTGCATTAGCGTAGCGTGACAAATTTTTATGTTTCGGGTCAACCAATGATGGCACACCACGACGTTGAGCTTCGGCAATAAGGGACTGCGTAAACTCGTGACTCAAGCAACCCTTGCCATAATCTGACAAAACGATGGCATCCCAGTCGGCAGCGAACAACTTATCTTGCAACTGCTGCTCACTTGCAGCAGACAATGGACAAGCGTCTTCGCGATCGACCCGCAGCATTTGCTGATTGCGTGCCATGACTCGAATTTTCTGAATAGTTGGACGGTCACTGCACTCGATCATTGCGCCGATGTTAGCTCCAAGCTCATTCAGCAAATCGCACAATTGCTTGCCGCTACGATCTGCACCATGCACACCGCAGCATAAAACTTGAGCACCAAGCCCTACAAGGTTTGCTGCCACGTTACCCGCACCACCCAAGCGATCTTGCTCGGCAGTCGCGTGCACTACTGGCACCGGTGCCTCAGGGCTCACGCGCTCAGCATCGCCAAAAATGTAACGGTCAATCATGAAATCGCCAACCACAGCAATACGCGGATTGCTAAGTTGTTGAATTGCAGAAATTAAATCAGTCATTGTTTTCCTCAGGGTCAGGGCGAATGCGGTAGCGATCGTGAATCCAGAGATACTGCTCAGGAGCTAATTTGATTTGCTCTTCGAGGCTAGCGTGGATTTCACTACACAAATTGTAAACATTTTCTTCGTTAGCTGCCTGCACTTCTGCGGCTTCGCGAACGACTTGGCAGTCAATCTTCCATATAGGCTTAGTAGCATGGCGTACAGCCCACAAAGTTATGACCGGCGCACCCATTTTCAGGGCTAAGGACGCTGTAGCGCGCTCAGTTGCCGCCAACTTACCAAACCATGGCACAAAAATAGGGTTATGATGCGCGCTTTGGTCGGTCGCAATAACTACAGCTTTACCCTCCTTCAACCGGCGCAGTAAATTACGTAGAGCACCCTGACGATTAATAATTTCTACACCCCAATTCTCTTTGCGCGTGGCGATTAAATCACGCCCCATGTAGAAGTTGTTCGGCAAACGCATGGGGAATGCGGGCTCTAAGCCTAAGGGTCCCAGCAAGGCGCCGGCGAATTCGAAAGATCCAAAGTGAGCTTGCACAAAAATGGCACCTTTACCTCGATAAGATTCGAGTGTTTCGCGCGCACCCTCTGCAAACGATAAATGCTTTTCCCATCGCGGGTAGTAGCGACGAGTAAGGATCATCGCCTCTACAGCAGACATCGCAATGGATTTACATGAAGCACGCAATAATCTACTTATTTCTTTATCCGATTTCTCAGGGAAGGCGCACGCAAGTTGTTGGCGTCCAACTCGACGGCGGCGAGCGAATAGCAATGCAAGCAATCCGAGATTAGAAGCGAGCGGACGCAATATAGCATACGGCAGAAATGAACATAGTTTTATCAGCAGCCTTGCTGGCAAGTAAAGCGACCAAGCTAGCGCGCCAGGTTGATGCTTAAAACGTTGGCGGAGACTACGCGGCCATTGCTTAATCGGCATTTGAAACGCCCTCCCATAATGGCTCGATACGCGCAGCGCGAACGGGCAAATATAAATCAAAAAGCTTCTGCTCAAAATGCTCGGCCCCAGTAACAAATTCTACATCGACACAAACTTCGAAAAAGTTATCTGAGGCAATCTCACGTAACTTAACGCCATCTTTTTCGGTAACTAACACGATATCGGCATCGGCCAAAACGATAACATCGGCGCAAGTCCATGAATGGTGATCCGCTAGGCGCTGGTAACTTATGACATGAGCACCTAAAGACTCACACAAATCTGCAAATGACTGGTGGTTGCCAATGCCCGCCGCAAGACTCGCATTAATGCCATCAAGCATTGCCAGATCATGCGTCTCGCCGCTAAGCACATGACGTAAATGAGTAGCTGTCATTTTCGCCTCGACGCGCGGCAACTCTGGCAAACCTACTCGCGTTTTAGCGATTTTAGTTTGGATGTCCTCGCGACGCTGCTCATCTACTAAGTCAACACGCGTGACTACAACTAAATGAGCGCGACGTAAAGCCCGCGCAGATTCACGAAACAATCCTGCTGGAAACGTCCGTCCAAAAGGTCGTGTGGCGTCAACGACCACGATGTCAATATCGCGCTGCAAACGCAAATGCTGAAAGCCATCGTCGAGAACTAGAATTTCTGGCTTATGCTTCGCGCCTAACTCGCGCATTCCGGCGACGCGGTCGGGGTTCTCAATCAAACTTACCTGCGGAAAACGCTGGCGCAAGATAACGCCTTCGTCACCACCATATCCACGCGACAAGACTGCGGCTTCGGCACTGTTCTCGGCGAACCATTTCAGAGCGCTAAGCAACAACGGGGTTTTACCGGTGCCCCCGGCAGAGATGTTACCTATCGACAACGTTGGCCAAGGCGGACGGTGCGATTTTAGATATCCGAAGCGGTACATACATACCCGTAATCGTGCGGCGCCATCAAATAGCCATGCCAATGGTAGTAGCAATATCGCAAGTGGCCCACCGATGTGTTTACTCACCTTTGCTGCCACCAAGCACGGGATTCTAATAACTCAAGCATCCCTTCAAATTCTGGATGCGTGGACTCAAGCGGTGATTGCATTTGCGGGTCAGCCTTAATATCGAACATACGTACTCCACCCGCACGCTGATCCGAAATCATATGCAAGGCCCCCCGCCGAATAGCTCTTTTCTGCACATACTTCTCAATATGCTCGCGCCGCACTGGCGCGAAATCGACTTGACTCTGCAATACATCTGGCGCTTGCAAACTGCGTGATGAGTCGAAATCGATGCCACATACATTCAGTAATGCCGGATAAATTTGCGTCATCGCGTAGCCACCATAAGTCGATGGTGGCAACTGCCATTGGCCAGTATATTTTTCAGGCACACGCACCATCAGCGGCACATCAACTAGCTCGGTCATTAACGTTTGCGTATGGCCGATATGACCGCGTTCGCCAAGCTCTTCACCATGGTCAGCAGTAAGCAACAAGACGGTATTATCCCAAGTGGCAAGAGCGTCGATGAAATCGCGCAGACTATTATCGACTGCTAAAATTTCCTCATCATAGTAGGCTCCTAGTTCGGCGATATCTGCTGCGGTGCAATTGGCTTCGTGCTCACGTAAGTCATCCGTAGAAACTCCGCCTGTGACCCAACCGTCATAATCTTCATCTGCCCAATCAACGTTATCGTGATCTTCGAACGACGCATGCGGGTCGAAGAAATGCAATACCAAAAACCATGGCTGATCCTCATCAAGGGTGCGTAGCCACTGTTGACCTGTTGCCACCACTGCTGCGGCAGTAGATCCTCGGTGCGGATCTTTCTTAGCGCCAATGGCATCAAAGTACGCGTCGAAACCCTGGTCATATCCAGACCGCATAGCCCGCGTCAACAAAAAGTTGGATTGCACGCAGGCGGTAGCGTATCCGGCATCAGTGAATTCTTGCGCTAAGGTATCGCTATGCTGCAATTTGCTACCCGGCCCCACTAAGCGCATCACGCCATGCTCGGCAGGAGGCAAGCCGGTAAATATAGTAGCGGCGGAAGGTTTAGTCCATGAACTACTTGCCAGCAAACCTTCCAGAACTTGCAGCTCACCGCTGTCTTGCAATTCGGACAAGAACGGTGTGGTTGCATGGCGTTGATAGCCGTAACCAGGCAAGTGATCGCTACGTAAAGTATCGACAATCACCAACACTACATTAGGCTGTTGCGGCTTGGCACATGACGCGGCAAGACACAGTACGACTAGCAAACAAAGATTACGGAAATTCATCGAAGTAGATTCAAGATAGGGTTGTTGATATGGTAACCTTTCGGCATGTCAGAACCACAGCAAGAATTACGCGAACACCTAGAATCCGCGCTGCTGCTGCTAAGTAACAATATACCATTAAGCACCGCTTTTCTGCGTGCAATGCTGAACAAGCAACAACTGAAGGATCTAAGCGACTCGTCTGGCTTCAACAAAACTGGCGTAGTCAAGCCCGAGCAACGTATCGCTCACGTTTGGGGAGCTCACCCTAAATTACGGCGCACCACCGCCGAGCAGCTACTCGTTAAAATCGCTCAGTTAACTGTCGAAACCGACAAACAACTGATCGAATCCTGCAATTTAATGACTAGCGCCAACAAAGAGGATTGGCAGCAAGCGATTGACTCGCTTGCTAAATTCGCCAATGATCTCGAGCCAGCTGCCTCCCAAAAACCAACTACGCTAAAGAAGAAGGCTACTGCCCCCAAGCAAAGTACCGCAGAACGATTGCAGGCTAAAATTAAAGACTTGAAGCAGCAACTTGCCTACTGCCGCAAAAAATTGGCCGGCAACGAAAAGCACCTACATGTTGAACACGCGCGTAAGACTGAGTTGAAGGAAGATTTGGCTGCGGCACAGGCCGAGTGTCTTAGATTGCAGCGCCGAGCCAGTGAGCTAAAGAAAGATTTGTCATTGACCGCATCAAGCAGTGATCGCGAACAAAAGCTACAGCAATTGCTCGAAGAATCGCAACAGACGCAACACCTGGCCGAGAAAAAAGTCGAATGGCTGACTTTCGAACGCGAAGACTTGCGCGGCGTACTCGAAGACCGCGACCGTTTCGATGATTTACCAGAAGAGCAAGTTGCAAGCTTTCACGAGCGGCCACTGTTGGCAGTCGAAAACGATTTACGTAACCAAATAGAAAACGCTCAGGCAACTTTTAAAGTACTGGTAG
>CAXGOF010000074.1:0-8086 GCA_964011335.1 uncultured bacterium | reverse complement strand
CATGATGCTATCCTGTCCGCAAAATGCCAGCGACTATGTGCAAATATCGCAAGGCAACATGCCGTTAGTTATTTCAGCGCCACACGATGGCTATGAAAAACCGCAATCAATGGCTGACCGTACCACAGGGGTAATCGTGCGCGACACTGGCGCGCGGACTATCGCCGACCACTTGGCCGAAGAAATATTCTTGCGCTGCGGACGGCGTCCGTATGTAGTAACGACTACTTTGCACCGCATAAAGTGTGATATGAATCGTGAAATTACAGAGGCGGCTCAGGGTGATAAAAATGCCGAGGCGGTGTGGCAGATTTATCACGATGCGTTGGCGTCGGCGAGTGACGATGCGCAACAGTATGGCGACGGCCAGATTTTGTTTTTGGATATTCATGGGCACGGTCATCCAAATGATTGGGTTGAAGTTGGGCACGCCGCGCCGCTTGATGGCAGTGAATGGATTAGTGGCGGAACCAGCATCGGCGCTTATTTGACGGCTCAGGGGTTTCAGGCGGTACCGTCTCCGGAGATTCCTGATCCAGGCGATGAGAAATATTTTAGTGGGGGTTACATCACTCGACATTATAGAAGTGATGCGGTACGCACCATTCAGTTTGAATTGTCAGGGCCCATGCGTAAGAAAAACAAACGTCACGATACAGCGCGGCGGTTAGCCGCCGCCTTGAGCGAATTTATTCCGGTCCATTTCGTGATGCCCAAGTTTGAAGTCACCGTTCAGGAGGTGACGAAAGAGAATCACTACCAGTCCTTTTATAAAAAGTTCAACCGCGCAGCGGATGTATTTGGCGTGACCGTTTTGGCTGACAAAGAAGCTCCGGAAGATAAATTGGTGCACCAGGCCTGGGTGATGTACCAGTACTTAGATAACGATCAAAATGGTTTTGTTGACAATTACAAAGTGGTAGAGTTTTTGCAGAAAGAAAAAGCCTACATGTTCTTGACGAGTAAGCGCTTCAACCCTGAACGACACGAGGAAGACGGCTGGAATGTCGCGCAAGATTGTTTCGCCGATGAAACACGCCCTAAGGGCTTGCCGTTTAACGAAGACGCTGACGAGTTTGATGCTAGCTTAGAAGAAGTGTGGCATTTGATTTCAAATGGTTATGTTGCAGCGTACCCAAACGCATTTGGCTTAAATCCAAACTCATCCAGGCTAACAGCAGCTATGGATATTGCGCGGGGCGGGCAGTTTGAGCGTATCCCGCGGTCTTATCCCGACGAAGCGTGGTATTCGTATGATGATTCTAGCTGCGAATACCAATGCATGGCTATGGAATACTTTTACTGGGGGCTCACCACTTTACTTGATGCGCAATCACATCCGCTGCGCGCAGAACAAATAAAAGACGAGTGGCGCCTGACGACCCCCGAGCAACTGCGCGCTGGCGATAAATTGCTTTGCGCATTACTCGAGGATATAAAATATAAATTACCTACTCGGCTGCCGCAGCCAATTTCTGCGCCCTAAGCTCTTCGACAACCTTGGCCTTAGCGCGCATTACCGCATCACGCGAAGTCTTTTTTAGATCCCAGGTCAAGCGTAACTTCGAGCCTGTCCATACAAGCCATTTAGTCGGGTCATAGTGAAACCAGCGCACGCCATTGCGATAGTCGTTCGCGAAACGATGATGGAAGTTGTGGTAACCTTCACCCATTGTTAGAACAGCAGTAATAATGGAGTCGCGCGCCGAGTTCGCTAACGAATACGGGCGCGTGCCAAGCATGTGCGCCAATGAATTGATTGAAAACGTCGAATGCCATTCGAGGACTAGGCGCAAACAGCCAGTGACCAAGAAGGCCCCCCACGGGTCACCCCACAGCAACCCTAAACTGAAAGGCAAAATGAAATTAGAAACGGCTACCCACCAGAAATAATATCGATGCTGATGCATCAACCATTTATCTTTCTTTAGGTCAGGCACGTTTTCATAATCTAATTCTTCGGCATGATGTAAAATCCAGCCGATGTGTGCCCAGATGAAGCCTTTTTTGATGTTGTATGGATCGAGCTCTTTGTCAACATGGCCGTGATGGATGCGGTGGTCGGCAGACCACTTAAGCGCCGAATTCTGTACGGTTGCAGCACCGAAAAATAAATGCCAGACTCTGAAAATCTGAAAAGTTTTATAAGTCGGATGTGCGAACAATCGATGATAACCAGCGCTCACGGCGAAAGTGCACACCACGAAGTAAGTGACACCTAACCATAAGCTTGCCCACGAAAAATGCACGACCATGTGCCAAATGGCGACAATGGCAAGTGAGTGAATGATGACGAAGAACCAAGTGTTAAGTAGGTGCAGTGGTGGATTCGTTGAAGTCGGTGAGCTCATTATTCAGTCCCTGCTTCAGCGGCAGCATTTTTCTCGATATTTTTCTCGACGACATTCCATGTGTTATCGTCGCGATCTATTTCAGGAAACAAACGGTGGTGGTCAATCTCTACCTCAGCAATTTCTTTGTTCGAAGTAAGATTGACAATAATCTGATCGGATTGGTACCAAATTTCAACCGGCTTCTTGAAATCTTCAGTGCTACCATCGGTGTAAGTGATGCGGTAGTGTAAAGGCATCACTAATTCGCCAAGATTCTCGAAACGAATTCTATCGTTCTTCTTGCCAACTCCAGAGATAGCTTGGTCAAGCAAGCCAGCCTCCATGAACCATCCGCGCCAGAACCACGCTAAATCCATGCCGGCTGCGTCTTCGATAGTGCGGAAGAAATCTGCAGGTTGCGGCGACTTGAATTTCCAGCGATTCATGTATTGCTTAAACGCAAAATCAAAACGCTCGGGACCTACAATTGTTTCGCGCAGCAAAGTTAGGCCAACGCCAGTCTTAGAGTACTCAAGCAGGCCTAGCGCCATTGCGGGTAGCTTGTCAGGAGCGGTGATAATTGGCACAGAACCAGTCATCTGCATCATAAACGCAAAATCTGCGGGGTCGTTTTCGTTTTTACGCTGCGGACCAAACCAATCTTCGGTCGAATAGCCCTGGATAAAAGTGGTAAAGCCCTCGTCCATCCAGGCATGGCGGCGTTCGTCGGTATTAATCATCATTGGAAACCAGTTGTGCCCGATTTCGTGAGTAGTCACACCGTAAACACTTCTCTCCCGGCTTCCGTTACAGAACACAATCATTGGATATTCCATGCCACCTTCAGGGCCGAGGACGTTGGTCGCGACCGGGTAAGGGTAAGGAATCAAACGACGGTTGTACCCAGCAATTGCCTTGCACATCATTTGCGTGGCTTTCGCCCAAACCTTGCCACCTTCTTCAGGGTAAGCCGTTTGCACTAAGACGCCGTCAACGCTAGCAGCGTCAAGAATAAATGCGTCGGAGCATGCCCATGCAAAGGTACGTACACTTTCTGCCTCGAATCTCCAGGTTAGCGGGCCATCACCTTTTGGACGGCTATCGTTCATCCCAACTTCTTCTTTGGAAATGATCATCACCGTCTCCTTGGACTTTTTAGCTTTATCTAGCGACTTCGCCTGAGAGGGTGTAAATACGTTGTTTGTGTTTTGCAGTACGCCCGTTGCAACCACTACGAAATCTCGTGGCGCAGTGATATTGACGTTGAAGTCACCAATGTTGGTGTAGAACTCGCCGCTGCCTAAGTAAGGTAGAGTGTTCCAGCCATTAACGTCGTCATAAACGGCTACTTGCGGAATCCACTGTGCGATTTCAATAACAGTACCTTTTTTATACTTTTTTATACCGAAACGTCGGAACACATTTTTAGGAATCACGAAACTCCATTCAATCACGAAACTAAACTTGCCACCATTCGCCGCTAATGGCTTCGGCAATTCAAGCAAACCCATGGTGTCGTAAATATGAAACGGTAATTCTTTACGCTTATGCTTTACCCCATAAATAGTGTAACCATTACCTTCTGGTTTGGCGCCAATTGAAGCGGCGTCAGCAACTGCGTTACCGATACTGTCTGCGCGGAACACGTTTTGCTCGAGGTGCAACCATAGGTAATCGAGTGAGTCCGGCGAGTTGTTGGTGTAAGTTACTTCGGCAGTCGCATGCACGATGCGAGTTTCGACATCTATTTCGACATCTATCTCGTAATCGACTTGCTGTTGCCAGTAATCTGGACCAGGCGCGCCTGCGCCATTGCGTATGCTGTTCGGTGCCGGTAAATCGAGCGGACTAAAGATGGTCGCGCTTGGGCGAGCCTGCGGCACGCGCTCCCAGTCAGGCTGATCGTCGGATTGCGCGAAGGCAGTGGTGCTGGAAAGGCTTAAGAGAAGGGTTGCGGCAATGAGCTTCATCGCCAAGATTATATGAATGCTCGATGAAGATGTCTTTGTTGGAAGAGCAGAATCGCTGGTATAGTAGCCCAAATGCTCAGGGGGGCTAATGGCGGCTGTCTATGATAAATAGCGTACTGAATAGGTTAAAATGAGAGCATGCTACTTGCGCTGCTAACGATATTTGCTGTGCCTCAAATAAACAGTGAGGCACACAGCATCAACGTGTTGTTTATCGGCGACCGCGGATTTCATCAGCCCGTCGATCGCTTGTCTGACGTTTACGGCGAATTGGTCCGTGCAGGGGTAGCCGTTGATTACGAAGACAATCTTGATGTCATTAATCTTGCTGTCCTGCGGCAGTATGACACGGTGGTGATGTATGCCAATCAGCCGCAGCATGCCGAAGTACCGTTTGATTTTATGAGAGCCATAACACGCTATGTGCGTGGTGGCGGAGGATTTGTCGGGCTACATTGCACTAGCGGATGCTTTATCCAATCGGATGCGTGGCTGAAGTTCATTGGCGCACGTTTTGAATCCCACGGCGGCGAAGTTTTTAAGCAGCAATTGGTGGGTGAGCATCCGTTATTAAAAGGATGGAAAAACTTCGAAGCATGGGATGAAACTTATGTGCAAACGCATGTCGAAGACGACCGCACTATTTTGTCGATGCGCGGTGCCGAGCCATGGTCGTGGGTGCGAGACGTCGGCAAGGGGCGGTTGTTTTACAGCGCCAGCGGGCACGATGCTCGCGTCTGGACGACCGCGGGTTTTTTTGACATGCTACTGCGCGCGATTGTTTACACCGCGGGTGAGGATGTGCAGTTAAGGAAGTATCCGCAATTTGAGTATGTGGCTGAAGAGTGGGTGCCTAATTACGAGCAGCGAGATCCGCAAGATTTGATGCAGGTCGCTTCTACTCCGCAGCAGGCGCTCGACTCGTTGGTGGTGCCAGCGGGAATGCACGCTGAATTGTTTGCTTGCGAGCCGATGGTCATCAATCCGATTGCGCTAGCTTTCGACGAAGCCGGACGCTGTTGGGTGATAGAGTCGCCGGGATATCCTGCGACACGTGATGGTGGCGATAGTGTTTCGATTCTTGAAGATACGGATGGCGATGGGCTCGCCGACAAGAAAACTATTTTTGCCGAGGGCTTGAATTTGCCGACTTCGGTGTTAAAGGTTGATGGCGGGGTACTTGTTACTCAAGCTCCCGAGCTATTGTTTTTAAAAGACACGGATGGCGATGATGTCTGCGACGAGCGCCAAGTGCTGTTGACTGGTTTTGGTGTTTGGGATACACACGCTGGCCCGGCGAATTTACATTGGGGTCCCGATAATTATGTATGGGGCACTGTTGGTTACTCTGGCTACGAAAGTGATGTCGGTACCTTCGGCTCTGGTTTGTGGCGCTGGAAGCCTGGATTAGAACACCCTGAGTTTATGGCGCAATTTACCAATAACACCTGGGGCTTGGACTTTACGAGTAAAGGTGAAATCTGGGGTAGTACAGCGAACAATGCGCCGTCCTTTTTTGTTGGCTTGCCTCATGCTCGTCGCGCCTTGCCGGTTTCTGATAGCACGCGAGTGCACCCAGCTTTAGCCAAAACACGCCAGGGCGATTTCTTTGGCAATTTCACTGCGGCGACTAGCCACACTTTTGCGACCGGCAATCAATTCCCTGAATGGTGGAATGAGACCTCGGCGTTCGTCTGTGAGCCGACGACGCATTCCATATCACGCTTAGAAAGCTATGTTAGTGGTTCTGGGTATCGCACGCGTGACGGGTTTAATGTCGTGGTGTCGGTTGATGACTGGTTCTGCCCAGTACAAGTAAAGGTTGGTCCTGATGGTGCGTTATGGATTGCCGATTTCTCACAATTCGTTATTCTGCATAATTTACCTGGCAATCCGGAACTTGGTTTACCAAGTGTAGATTTTGACGAGGGCAATGCTCACTTGACTCCATTGCGCGACAAATCACACGGGCGTATTTTTAGGGTAGTGCGCAACGGAGAACCAGTGCAATCAGAATTTGATTTGTCAAGCGCTAATGCCGACGAAATCTTAAAGGCTTTCGATTCAAAGAATAAGTTTTGGCGCGTAACTGCGCGCCGACTGTTAATTGAGCAAGACCTCCGCGGCGCTACCGGAATCCTAAACTCTATGGTTCGTAAGTTTGCGGATCGTGGAGATAACGGTTTAGTGATTGCTTTAGAAGCGTTGCGCACATTGGCTGGCTTCGATTCCTTCAATCATCCGAATGGTCAGGCTTTTGACACCATAAAAGAAGCCTTGATGTCTCAGAGTGTTTTGTTTGGAGAGGTGGCTTTAGATGTAATGCCCCGCAATGAAAAATATGCAAAGTTGCTGGCCGACACCGATTTGATTAGGGCGGAGTCAGGCAATCTTCAACGCCACGCATTACAGGCGGCGGCTGAGATGCCGTCCTCCTATGCTATTGCTAACGATTTGTTAGAGGCAGCTATGGAGTTAGACAGAGCAGATGCCTGGCTTTCAGATGCGCTTAGATTGGCGATTAAAGCGCACTCAGGGCCATTTACTGAGTTGGCAGCAGATTTGATGGTCGATGAATCGCAGGTGGCAATCCCTGAGCAGATTTTATCGGCTGAGGGATTCGCGCAAGAAATTTATTCTGGCAGCGCTGATTTCTCATTAGTCGATGATGTGTTGATTATTGAATCTCAGCTAGGCTCTGATTGTGCTTACCAAATAGCGCTGCCAGTAACGGGCGGTTTTAAATATAGGTTTAGCGCGTTGATATCAACGGAGGCTGTCACCGACGAAGGGGCTACGCACGGTGCATTGCTGAACGTTCATCCATATCATATTGTGTCGCAATATGTAGTCGGTGATAGCGATTGGACCGAAGTGTTTGTTGAATTCGAAACGGATGTTGACCAGCGTAGCGTAACGCTTAATTGTTTATACGGAGGGTGGGGTGAATCAACGGGACGCGCTCTTTATAAAAACATGGTGTTGAAGCCGATGGGTCCAGCTAACAGCTTGCTGTCCTTCCTTGAGTATGCTTCGCAGCAACCGCTAGCTCAATTAAGTGGAGATGCCAGGCGTGGCGCGGACGTTTATCAAAACAGTGCCGCTAATTGCATCGGATGCCATCCGGGGATTGGACCTGATCTTGCCGGTATCGGCGAACGCTTGTCAGCTGATGATATTAAGCAGGCTATTATTAACCCGTCGTCTATGCGTTCAGTAGGCTATGCCGATAACCCTGTTGTGATGCCTGAGGTTACGAACTTTTTGTCTGAGCAAGATGTCGCTGATTTGGTGCAATATCTGACGGAGAATTAAATAGACGTAAAGATGAGATATAGCGCTAATAGCGGGCTTTACGGCTAAAGACTAAGGTCTTGGGATAGCGAAGGATGGCAACCCCTAGCTTCGCAAATTTTTTTTTGCAAATTGCTTGTAGCCAGGCTTGAGGCGAGTAAAGATATCACCGGAATTAGCCACAGGCCTACTTTCGCTACATCCCCTCCCCCCTCCCGAATTAATAACTAAAGAATCTAATGAGAAAACGATTATTTAAGGCTCTTAGGTACCCCAAAGCAGTTTGGTTCCCTAAGTCAGAGCATAACTTCCTGACTTTTTTGAGCGCCGCCTTTTTATTAGCGATGTTCGCCACCCCGTATCCGCATATAGCCATGTGGGTGGGCTTCATTTTTGCAGCATATGCCGCCGTCGCCAACGACAGTATTCAAACCATTGGTACTTTTATTGCTTCAAATCAAGATAAAAAATGGTGGGTGCTGTGGATTT
>CAXGOF010000073.1:0-8118 GCA_964011335.1 uncultured bacterium | reverse complement strand
GCGCCATAGCAAGCGCTAAATGCAGCGACTGGTGCGGTGATGCCTACTTCGGTGCCGGCCAACTTAGCCGTGAAACCGCTAACAAAGTGATACATCACTTCTTGCGTCGACAGAATCGAAACCGGTGGTAGTACTCCGAAAGCATCGGCAGTCAGCAATACGATAGTTTGCGGATGAGGTCCCTTTGCACCCTCAGCAACATTTGGATTTGCTTCTAGCGGGTAAGAGAAGCGAGTGTTTTCAGTTACGGACTTATCTGTTAAGTCTAGTTCTTGCGGATCACATTCGCTCATTTCCTTTCCAGGCAATGGCGGCACGTTTTCAATGATAGTGCCCGGCATTGACATTGCAGCTGCAATGACTGGCTCGTCTTCTTTGTTGAGGTCAATCAACTTGGCGTAACAACCACCTTCGAGGTTTGATACGCCGATACCGGTCCATGCGTGCTCGTCGTCACCGATTAGCTGACGGTTGGCGTCTGCTGAAAGAGTGGTTTTGCCTGTGCCAGATAGGCCGAATAGGATTGCGCCGTCACCATCAGGGCCGACGTTTGCTGAACAGTGCATACCCATATCGCCCATTTCAGGGAGGAGGTAGTTCATCACTGTAAACATTGATTTTTTTACTACACCGCAATAATCTGCACGGCCAAGTACTAGTACAACTTTGTTTTTAAAGTCGAGGCAAGCGAGGCGTGTGCCAACTGTGCCATCGCGCTCAGGGTCGCAATGGAACGACGGTACGTTGAGCATAGTCCAGCGTTTTGCATCTTCGTCGCTCACGCCTTCGATGCCGTGCATGAACATATTGTGACAGAAGAAACTATGGGAGGCGTATTCTGAAACTAATCGGTATGGACGCGCGTACGAGGGATCAGCGCCAGCGTAAACATCTTTAACGTAAAGGTGTTTACCACGCTGGTTAAGGTGTTCGACTACGCGTGCTGTTAGAGCCTCGAATTTCTCTGGATTAAATTTCTGAAAGTCTGGCTTCCACCAAACCTTTTCATCTAGTTCTGGCCATGCCACGCCAAAGGTGTCATTAACCGGACGCCCGGTGCAAGTCGGGTCAGTGTAGTAAACTAAAGGGCCATTCACGCCAAGTTTAGTGGGGAAGGCTTTTTGCGCATTGTCGTCGCCCTCGAGGCTGACGCGGCCGCGGTCATTGGCAATGGCTTCGTGGAAAAGCTCCTCTTTGCTTAGATTATGGCGGTATTCGAGGCTGCGCAGGCCGAATCGGTGCTCTAGCTGTTGCGCAAGTGATGGATTTTTTGATGCTTGACTCATTGTCCTAAAGGCAGTCTTGCCTTGAGAGGCGAATATTTTACTCTCTGTTGGAACAGTTTAGGTATCATGTTAGGCCAAAATGTCAGAATCACCTATTGTCATAGTCAGCGCTGTTCGCACGCCAATCGGGCGCTTCGGCGGCAGTTTTAATAACGTGCCCGCCACGGAGTTGGCTGTATTTGCGACGAAACATGCATTGTCGCAAGCGGGATTATCGCCAGAAGATGTTGACACAGTGATTTTGGGAATGGCTCGTCAAGCGGGAGCACGCCCAAACCCGGCGCGACAAGTGGCTTGGAATAGTGAGATACCAGAGCGCTCAACAGCATTTACAACAAATATGGCTTGTGCTTCGGGGCTGAAGACTCTTCAGCAGGCTGCTGATGACATCCGTCTTGGCCGCGCCAAGATAGCTGTGGCTGGAGGAATGGAAAACATGTCAATGGTGCCACACATTCTAGATCGCATGCGCGATGGTTACCGTTTGGGTCATGCCAAAATTATTGACAGCATGTACCGCGACGGATTTTTGTGCCCACTCTCTGACATGTTGATGGGCGCGACAGCCGAGTTGTTGGCTACTGAATGCAATATAACGCGCGCTGAACAAGATGAGTTTGCTTTAGATTCTCAAAAGAAAGCCGGGCTGGCTTGGGCTAATGGCCACTTTGATTCACAGATTGCGCCGGTGACGGTTAAGTCACGCAAGGGTGATGTCGTGGTTGACCGCGACGAGCATATGCGTCCACAAACCACTCTTGAAGGTTTAGCTAAATTGCCAGGCGTGTTTGCGGAAGAGAATGGCACGGTAACTCCAGGTAATGCTTCAGGTATTACCGATGGCGCTGCGGCGTTGGTATTGATGCCGGCTGATGAGGCTGAGCGCCGTGGTATTACTCCGCTTGCTGAGTTCTTAGATAGCCAAACTGCGGGTACCGATCCTAAACGGATGGGTCTTGGCCCAGTGCCGGCGACGGCACAATTATTCGAACGTAATGGCTGGTCATTTGATGACTTTGGCTTGTTCGAACTTAATGAGGCCTTTGCTGCTCAAGCTTTGGCTTGTTTGCAAAAAATGCCTATCGATAGGTCGTTGCTAAACGTAAACGGTGGTGCGATTGCCCTGGGTCATCCGATAGGATGTACAGGCGCGCGCATCGTAGTTACTCTGTTGCACGAGATGCAACGCCGTAAGACCGACATGGGTCTTGCTTCACTCTGTGTTAGCGGTGGTCTTGGTATCACTGGCGCATTTAAATTAATAAAATGAAAATCTTAACTCTAATTATTTCTCCACTACTGTTAGCAGCTTGTGGCGACAACAATCCCTCGCCACCGATTGCATTATCAACTGTTGAGGAAACGGCTAGCATGCAAGAACCGACTGCCGCACCTGTTTCCACAGTTCAAGCCACGGGTGGCTCTCGCCACTTTGAAGACCCAGCTATCGTTAGTGATGAGCAACTTAAAAATTACTACATCGAAATGGATTGTGAAATTGATGGCGAATCTATAGGCACTATGACTTTCGAATTATGGGCTGAAGCGGCACCGATTCACGTGCGTAATTTCTTGCGGTATGCTGATGAAGGGTTGTACGACACTCGCACGTATCACCGTATTTTGCGCGACTTCATGATTCAGGGTGGTTCACCCGACAACACCGGCGCTGGCAAAGGAGTCCACGGTAATATTCAGGCTGAGTTCTCGAGCGAGAAATCTCGCGCCCACCGTTATGGTGTATTATCAATGGCTCGGGGCGGCGATCCAAATTCTGCTTCTTCTCAGTATTTCGTGATTACGGATTCATACAATCCATCCGTAAAAAACCTAGATAACAGTTACTCGTCATTCGGAATCATGGTTAATGGCGTTGAGGTGCTTGAGCAAATTGCCAACATTAAGTGCATAGCTAATCCCATGAGTGGCGAGCCGTCCAACCCAACTCAAGAAGCTATGGTTAAGACTTGTCGCGTTGTTGAAGGTGCAGTGCCACAGTTCGATGAAGTAATCGCCCGCCCAATGGCAGATATTGGTGACGAGCCGGAGCAGATTCGCATTCAGCATATTCTGATATCCTTCGCGGGTACACGCACTACGGCGACGCGTACTCAAGAGGAGGCTGAGACTCTTGCTACTGAAATACTTAAGCGCGCTAAGGCCGGTGAAGACTTCGACAGCTTAGTTGTAGAGTTTACTGACGACCCTGGTGGTAAAGACACTAGTCCAAAAGGGAAATACGCAATGCTTAATACAGGGCGCCATAATGCCGAAGCCGATGCGAAGTCTGCGGAAATTCAGAAAGAGGCCATGGCTTTGCAAACGGCATTGATGGCGCGCGTTGAGTCCAAAGAAATCACCATGGAGCAGGCTAAGGCCGAATTCGACGAAGCGGCAAAAGGGCTGCGTGCACGCTTGTCTGCAATTCAGTGGTTTCCGCGTGGACAAATGGTTGCGGGTTTCGGCAACATTGGATTCAACCTGGAAGTCGGTGAAATCGGCATTTCAAACTTCGATAAAATAGACAGCCCATTTGGCTGGCACATCATCAAACGTTACGAGTAATAATAATGACATCAACCACACAAACACTAGTCGATATGACGGTCTCAATCGATGGCAAAACCGTCGGCACCATGACTTTCGAGTTTTGGCCACACATAGCTCCAGGAACAGTAGAGAACTTTCTGAACTACGTTAAAGAAGGTTTCTACAACGGTAAAACTTTTCACCGCGTAATTCCAGGTTTCATGATTCAAGGTGGATGCCCTGATGGCACCGGTATGGGTTCAGGCCCTAATGGTAATATTAAAGGTGAGTTCACTGACAATAAAGACTACTCACATAAGCGTGGCGTATTGTCGATGGCGCGTTCACAAAATGTAGATTCTGCTTCTTGCCAATTTTTCGTGTGTCATGACGATGCCGAATTTCTAGACAACCAATACGCCGCTTTTGGCAAGTTGATTGCTGGCGAAGATGCGCTTGACGCTGTTGCTGCTGAAGAAACTTTCCCTGGTGATAAGCCTAAGCAAGCATGTGTTATTGAAAGCATGGTTGTTCGCACCGAGGGTTAATCATGAGCGACGACGCTTATAAATGCCTAGAGCTCGAGGTTGACGATAACGGTATTGCATGGCTGACCATCTCGCGCGAGAAAGCATTGAATGCTTTGAACGCTGAGGTGCTCGGCGAGCTTAGCGAGGGACTCCCGGAGTTGTTCGAATACGAAGATGTTAAGGCGATTGTAATTACTGGTGCGGGCGATAAAGCTTTTGTCGCAGGTGCCGACATTTCAGAGTTCGTTGGTATGTCTGCGCTTGAGGCGCGAAGCTTGTCACAGGCAGGCCAAGAAGTATTCTCAATGATTGAGGCGTCGCCGATTCCTGTGATAGCTATGATCAACGGCTTCGCTCTTGGTGGTGGCCTAGAATTAGCACTAGCCTGTCACCTACGCGTGGCAGTCGAAGGCGCAATGCTTGGCTTGCCAGAAGTAAGTTTGGGTTTAATCCCAGGTTTCGGTGGAACCCAGCGTCTATCACGTTTGGCTTCACCGGGAGTTGCGCGCGAGTGGATATTAACTGGCGACATGTATTCTGCAGCAGATGCGATGCGTGTTGGCGTGGTAAACAGAGTGGCTAGCGCCGATGATTTGAAGGAGGTCACTGTTAAGTTGGCATCTACAATTGCTAAGCGCGGGCCTATTGCTATCAATGCGGCACTCGATGTCATTCGTCGAGGACTTGAGGTCGGTCAAAGCGAAGGTGAAAACCTTGAGTCAGATGCATTTGGCTTGTTGTTCACTACTAAAGATCAAGCTGAAGGCGCAGAAGCTTTCCTTGAAAAACGTAAACCAAATTTCTCTGCCGAATAGTCACTTAGAAACATGTCAAAACAATTAGTAATCGTAAGCGGTGCGCGCACCGCGATGGCCGAGTATGTCGGCACTCCTGGCTATGGCCTTTTTAATACTGTTTCTGCAAACGATCTGGGCGCGCATGCAATCAAGGCCGCGCTCGAGCGTGGTGGGGTTGACGCTTCTATGGTTGACCATGTGGTAATGGGTAATGCGATGCAAACTTCTGCTGATGCCATTTATGGCGCGCGTCATTCTGGTTTGAAAGCGGGTATTGCTAATGAAGTTCCGGCGTTGACGGTGAACCGATTGTGTGGTTCGGGTATTCAGTCGATTGTCTCTGGTGCGCAAATGATTTTGTCTGGTGATGCCGAAGTGGTTGTTGCCGGAGGAATGGAAAACATGTCGCAAGCTCCGCATATCATTCGCGGTGCGCGTAAAGGTTTTCGCTTGGGCGGTTCGCCTAAGGTTGAAGATTCGTTGTTCGAGTCATTGATGGATCCTTACTCAGGTTTCTTCATGGCGCAGACTGCAGAAAACCTTGCAACTAAGTACGGCATCTCTCGCGAAGAGCAAGACGCTTACGCTTTCCGCTCTCACGAGCTGGGTGCAGCTGCAGTGAGTGGCGGTTTATTTGCTGAAGAGATTGCACCGCTTACTGTAAAGGTGGGGCGTAAAGAAATAGTCGTTGACACCGATGACCACATCCGCCCTGGAACGACACTCGAAGGCTTGGCGAAGTTACGCCCTGCTTTCGGTAAAGAGGGTACGGTGACTGCGGGTAACGCCAGTGGTATCGTTGATGGCGCAGCGGCGTTGCTAATCACGACGGAAGAACGTGCTGCCGTCGAAGGCTGGACAGTGCGCGCCAAGATTCGTTCTTGGGGCATCACCGGTTGCGAGCCAGAGACCATGGGTATTGGCCCGGTTGAGTCCATTAAGCAAGCTGCGCTTAAAGCAAGTGTCGCAGTAGGTGATATCGATTACATCGAAATCAACGAAGCATTCTCTGCGCAATACTTGGCTTGTGAAAAGGTTTTAGAACTTGACCGCGATAAGTGTAACGTTAACGGTGGTGCTGTCTCTATCGGTCATCCGCTTGGTGCGACGGGTTCGCGCTTGGTTCTAACGTTAATGCATCAGCTCGAGCGTAGTGGTAAATCTTTGGGTATGGCGTCGGCATGTATCGGCGGCGGACAAGGAATTGCTATGCTGATAGAGCGTAATGCATAACGCTAACCTCATTGCAAGTTAACTACTGGAAACAACGTTGGGCCGAAGGCCGCATAGGATGGCATCTTAGTGATGTAAATCCACGTTTAATTGAATACTGGCAGCATCTAGGGATAGATACTGCCAGTCGTGTTTTAGTACCGTTGTGTGGTAAGTCGCTTGATTTGATGTGGCTAGTTGAGCAGGGCCATGACGTGATTGGCGTTGAAGCTTCTGAGCTGGCAGTCGACGCTTTACCTTTAAGTGAAAAGTTGTCGATGCACTGTGGCGATTTTTTTGAGTTTAGCGACCCGGCTGTTGATGCGTGGTATGACCGTGCGGCGTTGGTGGCGTTATCGCCAGAATTGCGCGTGCGTTACTTTGCGCACCTCGCTTCTTTTTTGCCGCATGGTGCGCGTGGCTTGTTGGTCAGCTTTGAATACCCGGAAGGCATGCGCGAAGGTCCGCCGTTTTCGGTAGTTGAAGATGAAGTTAGAGCTTTGTGTGGCGATAAGTTTAAGTGCGAGTTAATTAATAGATTTGGTTCCTCTGAAATTGAAATGATATATGTTCTTGAACGCATTTAAAAATAAACTAGATAGTCGTCCGCCATTGTGGATTTTACTCGCAGTGGTGGTGGTGCTCAGTGACATGGCTTTGGTGCATTTCGGATATGCCCTGAGCTGGCAGCGCTTGGTGATGCCGTTGATGTCGGCTAGCTTCTTTAGCGAGTACGCTGCTCCCGGCTGACTGAATAGGCGGCTAGCAGTTGCTGGCCTTGTGGTGGCGCTATCGGTGATAGCGTTGTACTTATTTAGTGATAACGAAGAAGTTGTTAATGTGATTATCAACCGCGTCCTTTATTCACCTTTTGTTGAAGAAGGTGTTTATCGTGTGATTGCTATGGGTGCTTTCTTGAGAGCAATGAATAAGCATGCCGCTGTGATCTTTAGCGCATTGTTGTTTGCGGCTCTACACTACGCAATATATGAGCCCGGCGTGTTTTATCCGATGCACCTCGCAGCTGGGGTTTGCATGGGCTATGTATTTATCTGGGGTAAAAGCTTGGGGTTAAACGCAGCTATCCACGGTTTGGGCAATTGTGCCTTATTGCTACCGACAATGTTGTAAAATAGTGTTATGACTGAACCATGGCCACCGTCATCGATTCGCTTGTCGGCAAATAAGCGAATTCTGTTTTTAACTAAAGACCTCGAGCTCATTCGCAAGCAACTGCACGAGGGTTTGGATTTGCGCATGGACGATTTGTCAATCGACGATTTGCTCGATGATATTAATACTGACGTAATGACTCCGGCTTGGGTGTGTTTCCGTCACCGTCCGCAAGATATCGCCACCGATGCTTATGCTGGATTGCTTGATGGGAGAGGTAAGCGCGTCATTGAGACTCGTGAATTACTCGACGGTAACTTTGAGGCTATCGTCTCTGGCTACCGCAAAGGTACTGGCTCGTCGCGGGAGACTGCTGCCCAGTGCGAGCGTTTTAGCGGGATTCGTTATGTGTTCGCGGCTAGCTTCGCGCCGATTCACGAACGCAATAACATTAACCTCGGTCAGTTGATGGGTGACCACTCGATGTTAAGTCGTTTGCAAAATAGTGAAGCGATTGGCCTCGATGAATTTACCGGCAAATATGATGCGGTCACTAAAGTGATTTTAGAAAGCGGGGGATTATTCCCGTTTTCAAACAAAGTCGCGGCTGGGGAAATAAGTTTGCCAGCGAACGAGACAGGCAAGCGCGGC
>CAXGOF010000072.1:0-8154 GCA_964011335.1 uncultured bacterium | reverse complement strand
CGACCCTGTCGCTGCCAATCAAACGCACAGCTCGTTGCGCGGCGGATTCGACAAATAACAAAAACTTAGAAATAAGTTGTTACCGAGGTTCGTCTAAATACTAAATAGAGACGAAGAGAGAGATTCCTATATTATTTTTTTAGGTTAAGAGAGGAGGGGCGCCAAATCTAGGGGGGTTGGGCGCCTTTTTTCTATGGTTTAACCCCAAGAATCACCGTTTTTTCGCTTATTTGACGGCGACGCCACACCTTAAATTTAAGGCTTGTCCCTGGGGCTACAGCAGCCACCCGCGCTTTCAATTCAGCTGAGGTCGAAATCTCGCGCCCATCAATAGACAGGATGACATCTTTCCCTGCGATTCCAGCCCTCTCCGCAGGACCGCCTTTTATCACCTTGGTAACCAACACGCCGTACTTGTGGCTAAGACCACGCAGTTTCGCCCCACTGGCGTCAAGCGATTCGCCGCTGAGCCCAAGAAATCCGCGGCGTATTTCGCCTCCGGCGGCGATTTCATCTACATAGCGTTTAGCAATCTGCATAGGAATAGCGTAAGAGATACCAGCCCATGCACCCTGTTGCCGGCCGCTGCCACCTATTGCGGTGTTTATGCCAACAACTTCTCCGCGCATGTTAAGTAGTGGCCCGCCTGATGAGCCACGGTCGATGAAGGCGTCGTGTTGAATGAAGTCTTCGTATGAATCTTCAACTAAGTCTAAGCGACGGTGTAAGGCGCTAACCACGCCGAGACTGGTGGTGCCTTTCAGCCCAAGCGGTGAGCCGATAGCCATAACCAAATTTCCCGGGCGTAAGTCATCAGAATCGCCCCAAGTCATTTGATGTTTGGCCATGACTCCAGATATTTTGATTACCGCCAAATCAGTTTGCGGATCACTCCCAAGTACGTTGCCATTAGTTTCACGGCCGTCGAAGAAGCGGATTAAGAATGATTTGTGTTCACCCACAACATGCGCGTTAGTAACTACGATACCACGCATAGCATCGACCACAAAACCTGAGCCCGTACCGCGCCCTTCGCCATCATCACGCAGCCCTTCAATGAAGACCGTGGCCCGCGAAGCAGTGGCGGACAAATCAGCAATAGAATCTGAAAGTTCGAGAAGGCTTACCTCGTCTGAATAGCGCTCGGCGCGACTGTCGCTCAATCCTAGGAATAGGGTACATGCCGTGGCAGCCGCTACCACAAGCGCTTTGATTCCAAGATGCTTAACAGTCATTGCTACAGTTTACGCTGAGCGCAATCGCTAATTAGTAATTTACTTCCATTAATTACTTTCGCACAAGTCAAAATACGTTAAAATCTGTGCCGTTTTCACGCCTTCACTACCGCGTTCGAAACACAGGAATAATGGCGACATACACCATCAAAAAGGGCTTAAATCTACCGATTGCCGGCTCAACATCTACGACTGATTGCGTCCAAGGCGCGGCAGCACAGCAAGTGGCCTTGCTTCCTCAAGAAGCTTGGGGCATTAAAGTGCAAATGCTGGTTGCTGTAGGCGATCAGGTCAAAGTCGGATCTCCCCTATTCTGTGACCGCCGCGACCCGGACGTGATTTTCACTTCTCCGGCCGCTGGCACTGTCGCTGCAGTTAACCGTGGCGCGCGCCGCGCTGTACAATCCGTTGTCATCGACGTTGCCAACTTCGACGAGCATGCCGAGATGCCATCAAGCGATGGCTCGCGCGCAAGCCTTGTCGCGACTTTAGCGACAAGTGGTCTCTGGCCAAATTTACGCCAGCGACCGTTTGATAAAGTTGCGGTTTCTGGCGCCACACCGCAAGCCATTTTCGTTACTGCAATAGACACGAACCCACTGGCTGTCGATCCACTGCATTTAGTAGTTGGCCGCGAAGCGGATGTTCAAACTGGGCTTAAAGCGATGCTCACTTTGTCAGGCGGAAAAGTTTACTTCAACACCGATGGCACTAACGATTGGTCGGCGTTCCTAGTCGAAGGTGTAGAGCAACACGCTTTTAAAGGTCCTCACCCTGCGGGCAACGCTGGTGTTCATATTAATGCTTTGCACCCGGTTAACCTCGAGCGCAATGTTTGGCACGTCGATGTGCAAAACCTCGCCGACATGGGTGCGTATTTAAATTCTGGGAAGGTGCCAACTGCACGCAAAGTTGCCGTTGTCGGACCGGCGGCATCCAAGAGCGAAATCGTTGAAACTCAGCGCGGTGCGAGCATGGATGTGTTTAGCAGCTACGCGAATTCAACAGTGCGTTTTGTTTCTGGCTCTTTACTGGCGGGTGCTACGGCTAGTCCTGGCGAAGAAAAAGGTTTCTTGGGTCGCTTTGCTCAGCAAGTCTCCATCGTGGACGATACGCCTGAGCGTGAATTTATCAACTGGATGAAGCCAATTGGCTCACGTTGGTCAATGAGCGGTACTTACTTAGCCAAGTTCATCAAGAAGTCGTTCACCACCGATACTGACCTTAATGGTGGCGAGCGCGCCATTGTACCGATTGGCTCTTACGAGAAAGTAATGCCATTCGACATCATGCCGACGCAGCTCATCAAAGCGCTTGCGTCTAACGATATAACCATGGCCGAAAAAATGGGAGTCTTAGAGATTGTTGAAGAAGACATCGCTTTGTGCCAATACGTTTGTCCATCGAAAGTCAACATCACCGATATGTTGCGCACCATGCTTACTCTAATTGAAAAAGAGAGCTAAATGAAATTTCTACGTAAAAAACTAGACGCGGTTGCACCTTTGTTTGAAAAGGGTGGCAAGTTCGAAAAGTATTACCCGCTTTACGAGGCTGGCGATAGTTTTATGTTCTCGCCGGCACACCGCACGCAAAGCGGCCCCCATATTCGTGATGTAATTGATATTAAGCGTACGATGACTATGGTGGTTATTGCCCTGATACCAGCAATCTTGTGGGCAATATTCAATCATGGTTATCAAACCATGTTGGCTAATTCAGATTACGGCATCACTACTGAAACGGCGATTACATCGGGCATCGTTTGCGATGCGCTATGGATGGGCTTACTGAAGTTTTTGCCAATCTACATCGTGACTGTCGTCGCAGGTGGCGCAGTCGAGGCTATTTTCGCGGTTGTGCGTAAACACGAAATAAACGAGGGCTTCTTGGTTACTTCGATGTTGTTCCCACTGATCTTGCCTGCTTCGATTCCGTTATGGCAAGTCGCGGTAGGCATCATGTTTGGTACTTTAATTGGCAAGGAAGTTTTCGGCGGCACTGGCATGAACATTCTTAACCCAGCATTAACCGGTCGATTGTTCTTGTTTATTGCCTACCCCGCCCAAATCTCTGGCGAAGTCTGGAACATCTACCCGAGTGTCGAGTCAGGATTGCAAGTCGATGGCCACACTGGCGCAACTGCCCTTGCCGAGTTCTACAACAGCGGGACAGCGGCCCTCAACGATATGAACTGGATCGACTCCTTCCTGGGGTTAACCGGTGGATCCTTTGGCGAGATGTCAACTTTAGCCTGCCTCCTCGGAGCGGTCGTTTTGATTGCAACTGGAGTGGGTAGTTGGCGCATCATGCTCAGCACCTTGCTTGGTATGATCGGGATGACTTATGTGCTTAACTTTTTCTCGCCAAGCGCCGATCACTATATGGCCATCGGCTGGACATGGCACTTGGTTGTTGGAGGTTTTGCCTTCGGTGCCGTATTCATGGCGACCGACCCCGTCTCCGCCGCACAAACTAACGCTGGTAAATGGATTTACGGCGCACTGATTGGCGTCCTTACCATCATCGTGCGCGTCTTGAACCCCGCATATGCCGAAGGCATGATGATTGCCATTATCTTCATGAATATCTTCGCACCGACAATCGATTACTACGTAGTGAAGGCAAACATTACTCGCCGGGAGAAGCGTCTTGGAATTCAGTAACAAATACATCCTGGGTTTTGCCCTAATCTTGTGCTTAGTCTGCTCGCTCGTAGTATCGACTACTGCGGTATTGCTCAAAGACAAGCAAGAGGCCAACATCAAGCTCGATACGCAGATTCAAATCTTGCGTGTGGCAGGCCTTATTGGTGCGACCGACAAGCCAAGCGTCATCGAGGCTGATAAGCTCTATACCGAGAACATCGAGGAGCTCAGCGTCGACACCGCTAGCGGGAACATCCTCGGCCCAGGCAAGCTAAACTCAAAATTGTTCATTAAGGCAGTCAAAGAAGGTATGCCAGAAAGCTATACCATGTTGAAGGTTACGGCGCCCGGCAAAGAGAGCTACGTGTTCTTGGTCTGGGGTGGAGGATTATGGTCAACAATGTATGGCTACATCGCTTTAGAGCCAGACAAAAACACGGTAAAAGGCTTGACGTTCTACACGCATGGCGAGACTCCTGGCCTTGGCGGAGAAATTGATAGCGATTACTTCAAAGACCAATGGCCCGGCAAAAAATTATTCGACGCCGATGGCGTAATGCAAATCGATGTAATGAAAAAAGGCAAAGTGAAATTGGCCGAGCATCAAGTGGATGGAATATCTGGCGCAACAATCACTTCAGTAGCGGTTGGCGAGCTCTTACAAAAATGGTTCAACGGAAGCCACTATGGAAAATTTTTAACTAGCGAGGCCGAGTAATGAATGCTGAAACCAAAAATGTCCTACTAGGTCCTATTCATCTCAAGAACCCAATTACTTTACACGTTCTGGGAATCTGCTCAGCGTTAGCTGTGACAGCTAACCTCGAGACCGCTTTCGTAATGAGCGGTGCACTGACTTTCGTATTAGTTGGCTCGAACTTTGCCATCTCATTGCTGCGCAACAAAATACCTGGCAGCATCCGCGTGATCACCCAATTGACGATTATTGCGTCTTTGGTGATTGTTACCGACCAACTCTTGAAAGCTTATCTGTTTGATGTTTCAAAACAGTTGTCCGTTTTCGTTGGCTTGATAGTGACCAACTGTATTGTCATGGGCCGTGCAGAAGCTTTCGCGATGGGCAACCCCCCCGGGAAATCCGCGCTTGATGGCCTAGGGAACTCTATTGGCTACGCCGTAATCTTGATTATTGTAGCCTTCTTCCGCGAGCTTCTTGGCTCAGGGAAACTCCTGGGGGTACAAGTTCTTGGCGATTGGTATGAACCTAACGGCTTGATGGTTATGTCCCCTGGTGCATTCTTCTTGGTCGGTCTAATTATTTGGGCGCAACGTTCCTTTTCACAAGAGCTTAACGAAAACGAATAATGGAACTCATTAACATCTTCATACAATCGGCGTTCATAGAAAACATGGCGCTGGCGTTCTTCTTGGGTATGTGTTCTTTCTTGGCTGTATCTAAGAAAGTTGAAACTGCTGTTGGCCTGGGTGCGGCAGTTGTGTTTGTGTTGGTTATCACCACCCCGCTAAACAATTTGATTTACGAGAATTTATTGCGCGAAGGCGGACTTAGCTGGTTGCTAGGGGCTGAGAGAGCCGCCGAAATCGATCTAGAATTTTTGTCTGTCATCGCTTTCATTGCCACTATCGCTGCCACAGTGCAAATCGTAGAGATGGCAATCGACAAGTTTTCTCCTGCACTATACGGGGCACTCGGAGTGTTCCTGCCACTGATTGCTGTTAATTGCGCCATTCTTGGTGGTTCATTATTCATGGTGCAACGCGAATACAATATTGCAGAATCCGCAGTGTTCGGCCTTGGCGCAGGATTTGGCTTCATGTTGGCGATTGTCGCTTTGGCGGCAATTCGCGAAAAGCTGAAATACTCTAATATACCTGCAAGCCTGCGCGGCTTAGGCATAACCTTCATTACTACAGGGCTCATGGCAATGGGCTTCATCATCTTCGGGGGCATCAAGCTTTAAGCTGCTAGCAATCAAATGGACACAAACACTATCTTCTTCGGAGTTGGCGGCTTTACCGCTGTTGTAATCGCGCTGGTTTTTGTTTTGCTTTGGGCGAAATCGAGGCTAGTGGTTAGCGGCGATGTTCGCGTAGACATTAATAATGGCGCCGACTGTTCATTCGACACCTCTTGTGGTAGCACTATCCTGAGCACTTTAGCTAATCAAAAACTGTTCATCCCTTCTGCCTGTGGCGGCGGCGGCACATGTGGCCAATGCCTAGTACAGGTTGATGACGGAGGCGGTGAATTACTGCCAACAGAGGAAGGCCACATCAGTCGCGGCCAAGCTAAAGGAAACTGGCGACTCGCTTGTCAGGTAAAAGTCAAAAACGACATGAAGATTCGCGTCGACGAAGAATTCTTGTCGGTGAAGAAATGGGAGTGCGAAGTCGTTTCAAACGAGAACGTGGCTACATTCATCAAAGAGCTTATTGTCCAGCTTCCTGAGGGTGAAGAAATAGATTACCAGTCTGGTGGATATATCCAAATCGAAGTCCCACCGCATAATATTGACTACACAAACTTTAAGGTAGATGACCAATATCGTGAAGACTGGGACAACTTCAAGCTATGGGATATTAATTCCACAACAACAGACACCGTCGATCGTGCCTACTCAATGGCTTCATACCCAGCTGAAGGCAATCGCATCATGTTGAACGTACGTATCGCTACCCCACCGCCAGGCGGCCCCGAGGGCATCCCTACGGGCAAAGCTTCGTCATACATTTTCAATCAAAAGCCAGGTGACAAGGTTGTTATCTCTGGCCCTTATGGTGACTTCTTCCTGAAGCAAAACGAGCGCGAAATGATTTTCATTGGCGGTGGTGCCGGTATGGCTCCGATGCGCTCACATTTGTTGCACTTGTTCAAGACGGTGAAAACCGGTAAGAAAGTGAGTTTCTGGTACGGTGCGCGTTCATTGCGTGAAGCATTCTACGTTGACGAATTCGACGCCATTGCAGATGAATTCCCGAACTTCGAATGGCATCTAGCTCTTAGTGACCCACTGCCAGCAGATAACTGGAAGGGCAAAACAGGCTTTATCCACCAAGTGCTGCTTGATTCCTACCTAGGAGATCATGAATCTCCAGAAGAACCTCAATATTACTTGTGTGGTCCTCCAATGATGAATACTGCGGTAATCAGCATGCTAGAAGATCTGGGTGTAGAAGACGAAGATGTCTTCCTCGACGATTTCGGCGGTTGATAGAAACAGTTATGGTAGTCTTTTTGCATGTCATACGTGCACCAAGACTACAGCGCAACAGCTGTGATGTTACTCTTGCTTCTTATCGTAGCTACCCTGCCCTCATGCAATCTTCCTGAGCGACCTGGGTACACGAACACCCCGACAATCGAGAGGGAACGCTATAAGGTGCATTCACCATTGCGCCCACAGCCACCGCGCGTAAAACCTTTGGCGAATACCTTCACACCACCACCTAATGATGCCATCGTCCTCTTCAAAGACGACTTAAGCGAATGGGATAATAGCAATTGGGACATAACTGAACAACAAGTTATGACTTGTGCTGGAGGTGGCGATATTAAGACAAACCTAACTTTTGGTGACTGCCAGTTGCATATCGAATTTCGCATTCCTGAGGAAACTCAGGGTAACGGCCAAAACATGGGCAACTCCGGTGTTTTCTTAATGGACAACTATGAAGTGCAAGTGCTGAATGCTTATAACAACTCAACTTACGCTGACGGCACTTGCGGTGCCATTTACGGACAATTTCCGCCGTTATTCAATGCGTCAAAGCCAGCTAATGAATGGCAAAGCTACGATATTTTCTTTACGCGTCCTCGGTTCAACAAAGATGGCGGATTCGATTCGCCACCAAAGATTACAGTGGTTCACAATGGGATTAAGATTCATATTGAACGAAACTTATACGGGCCGACCCGCTGGCGTGCTCTCGCCACTGCTACACCACACCCTGATCGCTTACCGCTGCGATTACAAGACCATGGCAACGCCGTAAGCTACCGCAACATCTGGATTCGTGACCTTGAACAAATTAATTAGTACCTTCATCGCTCTAGCCTTTCTAGCCTCTTGCTCGCAGGAAGAAGTCACGAGCCAGCATCAATACCAGGGTTTAGTCATGGGAACTAGCTGGAATGTAAGCTGCGTGAGTGATGGAACCATTGCACCGCAATTAAACGCCATAATTTCTAAGGCCCTCGATGAGGTAGACCAAGCGATGTCAACATACAAACCCGATTCCGATATTTCGCGCTTCAGCAAGTCATCCACCGGAATCACAGTTTCCGCCCC
>CAXGOF010000071.1:0-8208 GCA_964011335.1 uncultured bacterium | reverse complement strand
GCTGGCACATACGTGATTGGGATATCAGCATGCACAACATCGGTACTGTCTTTTGTTTTCGGCACGCTTAACGTTTCATCTGTCAACGCTGATCCGCCAAACGCGCGCAAATCAAGCTTCATAACTCGGTGTTCATTGACCCCGACTTCGTGCGCAATAGCAGTAGCGGCCTTTAACTCGACAGAATGACGCTGGCCATAGTCGATGCTCAATGCCGTAACCCGAAAGCCATCGCGAATAAGACACGCAGCAACGGTTGCAGAGTCTAATCCGCCTGAAAGCAAGACAACTGCGCGTTTTGAGAACTCCTTCGATGTGGCCATTACTTTATAATAACGCCGCACCGGCCCTAGCCCAACCCATTACCGAATCATGTCACGCGACCAAGAAAAACAACTCATCCTCGATGCTCTCCGTGTCGTTCAAGATCCAGACCTTCATAAAGACATCGTCACTCTTGAATTTATCAAGAATTTGGCGGTTTGTGATGGCATCGTCAAATTTGATTTAGAGTTAACGACTCCGGCTTGCCCGGTTAAAGATCAACTCAAAGCGGAAGCGGAAGCGGCGGTCCTGGCTCTCGATTTTGTCTCGCAGGTGACGATTAACCTCACGGCAAATGTAAAGACTTCGCTGCCGCCCTCAAACGAGCTTGGTGGCAATGTGAAAAACGTCATCGCCGTTACCTCGGGCAAAGGTGGAGTCGGAAAATCGACCTGCACAGCAAACATCGCCACCGCACTAGCGGCGACGGGCGCCGCAGTGGGCATCTTGGACGCTGACGTCTATGGACCAAATATTCCAGTGATGATGGGGGCCACGCGCCGTCCAGAAGGCAAAGGCAAAACGCTCTACCCGATTAAAGAACATGGAGTAAAAACGATGTCGGTCGGCTACCTCATCGAAGACGGTCAGCCGGTAATGTGGCGCGGCCCGATGCTGCACCGCGCACTTGAACAGTTCCTGCAAGATGTAGAATGGGGAGAGCTTGATTATTTATTGATAGATATGCCTCCGGGGACCGGAGATGCACAACTTTCAGTAGCGCAGTTGGTGCCATTAACCGGCATTGTAGTTGTGACCATGCCGCAAGAAGTTTCGCTGACCGATGTGCGCCGCGCAATGGGAATGGCCGTTGAAGTGAAGACTCCGGTGTTGGGCGTAATTGAAAATATGACCGGAGAGATGTTCGGTAAAGGTGGCGGTGAACAAATTGCAGATGCCTTCGATGCGCCATTCTTGGGTAGCGTGCCACTGCAAGTTGAATTGCGCAAAGGTGGCGATGCAGGCGTGCCAACTTTTGTTTCTGATCCTGATGGCCCTATTGGCACAATGTTCAGTGATATCGCAGGCAAAATAGCTGCTGAGGTCTCAAAGCGCCAAGACTCCGTATTACCGGTATTAGAGGTTTAATTTAACTAACCTAAGGAAGAAACGCGCGTAACATATAGGCATGAAGCGTATTCTCCCCCTGCTTGTCATAGCTGCCGCCCTTATCGGTGGCGCGATTTTCCTGTTTTCTGATCCTCCACAGACTTTTGATGGGCCTAATGAGGTGGCTGTCAGCGAACGCACTCAGATCGAAGCTGCTGGGCAGTTAAATAATGTCACCACCCGCGCCGTCGATATTGACGATGAATGGCTTGATTACCGCGCAGAAAAGATTGGCGCTGGCGATTATGGGCTAAACGGGCTAGTCCTCGATGAGGGCGACAAGCCACTCGCTGACATCTGGGTCGCAGCTTACTCAACACCTTACCCATTCTTCGATTACGAGCTCAGCATGTCTGAGGCATTATCAAGCCCAATGAGCCTCGACCTCGAGCCTTTGGCTTCGGTGATGTCTAATGAAAAGGGCGAGTTTAATTTACAAGGTGTCCCCGGACGAGTGATTTATGTAGTTGCTCGTGGCCATAAGCATCTTACAAGTGGGCGCCAAGAAGTGCGAACTTCGTCACTGACTAGCGAAGAGCCGGTAATCATTAATACGATGCTGGGTGCTGAGCTGAGTGGCCGCATTATCGATGACAGTGGTTCACCCGTTGCTGGAGCAGAAGTTATTGTATTGCCTAACTTAATGTACGCGGTGCAAGCTGTGCGCACAGGTAACATTTTCTTTGAGCGTACTTTTGCCGATAGCTCCGGAAGCTTTAAATTAGATGCGGTTCCTGCGGGCACTAGGTTATCCGTTTTGTCGCTAGGTGCGCCAACCGAACCGGGCATTAAAGATATTGGCCCCTATTCTAAAAACGCATCTGCCTTCGAGAGTATTAAGTTGCTCGACACCGGCAGCATGTCCGGCTTCGTGGTCGACGAAGATGGCCTTCCTGTTGCAGGCGCTGAGGTACTAGCTATGCCGATTGACCTGCGGTTATTGCCTGCAGTCGCGCGAAACATCCCTGGGTGGTTTACGATGACAAACGCTAGTGGCGAATACAAATTTCCAGATTTGCCGCGTCGTGGATACGTTCTCTTCTCCCAAAGTATTGATGGTCGTGCAGCACCGATAAGTGCTACCCTGAGCGGAGATTATGCCGAAGTCGCGTCTAATCTAGTAATCAAGTCTAAAGAAAAGATTAAAGGCCGTGTCGTAAACGCCGAAGGAGATCCGATTGCAAATGCCCGCGTATTCCTCAACAGTATTCCTTCACTCGAAAGCGAAAGTGGCGGATCAAGGGGCATGTCCCTTCCTTCTGCGAGCTCCATGCTCATTGGTATGGCCAAGGAAGTGTTACCTGAGTTGTTGCCTAAAGATATTTTCGTCAACACCGGCAGTGACGGGCGCTTCGAGTTATCGGCATGGGAAGGCGCAAGCGTTATGGTGATTGCTAGCGGATATCCAAACTCAACATTTGACTTACCAACATTAAATTCTACCGTTTCTAGCTCTCACTCTCAGCACACCGACGGAGTTCATGAAGAAAGCTACTTACTAGCAATGATGGTACCAGGCTCGATAGAAGGCAAGGTCTATGACTCCAAGAGTGAGAGTCCTGTAGACTTCTTCATTGTAAATGCTGAATTGTCGCGGCATGCGTTAAGTAACGATAGTGTCGATGGTGCAACAGGGGCATCATGGCGAAATAATTCCGAAAGCGCAGCCATGGTAGAGGAGGAGGACGTCATGGAAGTGCCGAGCCCATATATGTCTATTTTAAAGCCCGGCGAGGTCGCTGTAACGCCGAAGCAAACCGCGTTAGACAAATTAAGAACTGTAAACCTAAGTGATTCGAAAAATGGAACTTTTAGGATAGACAATTTAATGCCCGGAGACTGGGAAATTAAAGTCAGTTCAAATGGGTATATACAGCAAAGCATCGATGCCGAGGTCACATCTAAATCCATTACAAAAGTAGATGCGGCGATGTCACATGGTGCCTCGCTAAGCGGTAGAGTTGTCGCACATGGCAGCCTCGACCCTATTCAAGGGGCTATTGTCAGCATGGGACGGAACAAGGCTAGCGGGTTTGACGCCATCATGAAAAACGGCTTGTCGGGCGCAAATGTGACGGCTTCCGACAAAGATGGAAATTTCACCTTGCAGGGTATCGCACCCGGAATGGAATGGTTATCGGTAACGGCCGAAGGTTACTCCGATACTGCGATTAAGGGTAAGCCGCTAGAGGAAGATGAGGATAGAAGTGACGTTACGATTAAAGTCCGTCAAGGCGCGATCATTCAAGGCATTGTTTACGATCGCCATAACCAAATTCTGGCGCAACGCATGGTTGGCGGGTTTTCTACGGATAGCGAAGATTTCTGGCAGACCACCTCCGACGAAAATGGTGCCTATCAGGCCAAAAACATCAAGCCAGGTAATTACTTTGTAGTCTCAGCAGCTCTTGATGCGAACTCGCTGATGCAAGGCGACATGCTGGCCGTCCTCAATGGCGGCCGAGTCTTGAGTGTCTTTGCAAAAGAAGGCGAGACCGTCGAATTAGATATCATCGACTTGTCGGCAGGTGGCTGCAAGCTTAAAGGTAAGTTAACGGATAACGGACAACCCGTGAAAAATGCGGCCCTATTCTGTATGGCCGGCGGTGCCTCGATGTTTGATTTGCGCATGGCTTCGGCGAAAACCGACGAGAACGGCGAGTTCGAATTCCAATCGTTGGCACCCGGAGAATACACGTTGCAAATAAATTCCGGTGTTTTCTCAGGCACGGTACCGTTCGAGGCGCCTGATGCTCCTGAAGATTATCAACTCCTCGAAACTCCACAGGGCGTAGTGCGCGGGCAAATCGTTTCTGAAAGCAGTGGCCAGCCTCTGGAAGGTATCAATGTCCGACTCGAAAAAGAAGATGGGCCAAGCGGCATGATGGGCATGATGTTTAGTCGCGGTGATTGGAACAATAATACTGACGAGAATGGCCAGTATGAAATAACCGGTGTCTCGCCTGGAAAGTACCACATCAATGCCGAGCAAGGTTGGTGGGGGCGCGATGAGGATAATGGCTCAGGTTCAGTCGGCAAAAAGCGTTCGGCCTCATTTCAAGTGGGCATGCATGCCACAGTTCAAGCAGAAACACTGGCATTACCTATTGCCGCAGCCATGCGTATCAGCGCCACCACCAACGATGGCAAGGCCTTTAACAGTGGATTCCGACTGAAAGCCAAGAATAACACGGGTGATGAGTACGATGGATGGGGATGGAACGGTGAAGGCCGCATTGAGGGCATGAACCCCGGAACCTACTCCGTTGTAGTGAGCCCACGCGATGGATACGCCCAACAAACCATCGAAGGTGTCACTGTTGGTGGAGAAGGGACTGTCGAACTTTCTGTGGTTCTAGCTGAAGGCTCTAAATTGGGAGCTCGCGTTCTTGATGCTGGCAACCAGAACATTACCGCCCAACTCAAAGTACTCGATAGTAGTGGCAATCGCGTCGATGCCGATGGTGGCGGGCGCATGTTTGCATCGATGGAAAATGGCACGACGCCGTTAGGTACTTACGAACCTGGCACTTACACTGTAGTCGCCGAATTCGAAGGGCGAAACCAAAGTAAGACGGTCACTCTAGGCTCCGACGACAGCCAAACTTTAGAGTTCGTTTTCTAGCATCGAGTGAGCCCAGCCATCACCGCGCCTATCGGCGATGGCATGCCATTTACCGTTGTAGTTAAAAATAGCATTCACTAAGCCGAGTCCGCTTACTTTTTCAAGAGGTTGATTAAATTGACGCAAACGATTGCGACTCGCTATGTTGATACGGTTCCATTCGTATTTGATATAGATAGGTAGATCCTGACGGTGGAAGCGTGGTGCAGCGACCGCCTGCGTCGGGTTCATGTCGAATACGTAACGGTTTAGTATCACCTGCAACACTGTACTAAGAATGGTTGGTCCGCCAGGAGAACCGATAACGGCATCGACTTTACCGTCCTTCAAGACGATGGTAGGCGCCATCGAGGAAAGCGGGCGATTGCCAGGAACGATGGCATTTGCCGAGGATTGCACCAAGCCGAATTGATTTGCTTTACCTGGCTGTGCAGCGAAGTCGTCCATTTCGTTATTAAATAGGATGCCAGCGGCCATGGCTTTTGCACCAAAATTACTATTGAGAGTAGTGGTGCAACTCACCGCACCACCCCACTGATCGATAACAGAAAAATGCGTAGTCTCCGTTGATTCGCTAGTTTCACTAGTGTTACCAAGGTGAACGTTCGAGCGAGATGTTGACGACATTTGGCGGCGGCGCTCACTCAAATACTCTGATTCGAGAAGTTGACTAAGGTCAGCCCGTAAGTTATCAGGGTCTCCGAAATAAGCATTGCGATCGCGGAAGCTTGCCGCTGTTGCCTCACCTATTAATTGAATCGTCCGCGGGTCGTTAAAACCCCATACTCTCAATGGTGACCCACTAAGTAATGACAGGGATTGTTGCAAAAACATGCCGCCACTACTAGGCAGTGATGCGCAGATTACTTCTTTGCCTTGCCATTCAAAACGGTGCACCTCTCGCCACTGCGGCTGATAGTTTTCGAAATCGGAAGCACTCAAAATACCGTCGGGTGAGCTTATGCGTAAGATCTCGTCAACGATGTAACCATTGCGCAGGGCCTGATCACCGCGTTCCGATATTAAATTCAAACTATGCGCCAACTCGGACTGCTTAAACACCTCCCCATCTTCCATTCTTTGAGAACCGAAGAAGGTGGTCCTGCACCCAGGATCGAGCTGTAATTGGTTTTTATAGCGTTGCAATCTATCGCACAAACTTTGACTCAACATGAAACCATTTTTGGCTAGGCGATATGCCGGCTGAACTAAATCTTTCCAAGCCAACTTTCCATATTTTTTATGGGCTTCCCACATACCCGGCACTGCGCCTGGAACACCTACGGCCAGCCAGCCGAATGTTGATGAACTAGGGTTGGCGTTGTACATATCGGGACTCGCTGCGGCTGGGGCGGTCTCGCGGAAATCAAGGAATGAGTCACTGCCATCCGGAGCATGATAAACAAGAAATCCGCCGCCGCCGATGTTGCCAGCGTTAGGATAAGTCACTGCAAGCGCGAAATGAATCGCTACTGCAGCATCAACTGCATTTCCACCTTTAGCCAAAATTTCGAGTCCAACTTGGGTGGCATGGCGCTCGGCAGTAGACACAGCTCCCGATTGAGGATTGGCAAAGCTCACGAGGCACAGAATTGCTAGTTGAATCATGGCGATAATTCTAACATATGCATGCTATCCTATACGCATGCCTCCGTTGTTACATAGCTTGCGCATTCGTCACTGGACCAAGAACATCGTGGTGTTCATTGGACTCGCTTATTCTGGCCATGCGCTAGATCCGGCTTACTTGAAAAATAGTTTGCTTACTTTTGTGGCGTTTTGTTTGGCATCAAGTGCTATTTATTTACTGAACGACATTCTTGATCGCGAGCGCGACCGCAATCATCCAACGAAGTGTTTACGCCCTATCGCCAGCGGCAAGATGTCCGTTGGCTTCGCTATTGCAGTGGCAACCGTGCTGGCAAGCATAGCGCTATATGTCACGTCTTGCCTGTCAGATGCCTGGATGGCTATCGCCTTGTATTTCGCCTTACAGGCGCTGTACTCACCATGGCTTAAGCATGTTTACTTGGTTGACATATTCTGCATCGCCGCTGGCTTTTCACTACGCGTACTGGCAGGTGTCTGGGCAATCGATATTCCGATATCGCCATGGCTGATAGCGGTTACCGTGCAGTTAGCTTTGTTTTTAGCGCTGTGCAAACGCCGCGCGGAAGTTAGCTCTCTAGGTGAAAATCATGGTGCCATCAGTCAGCGACCCACTCTGGCCACATACAATTCGAAAGCTACAGATTTAATGGTAGTGATTATGGCATCTTCAGTGCTACTCACTTACACGCTTTACACTTTACTCCCAGCAGCAGTCATCGCCGCTGGCAATCCCGAATTGATTTCACGTGCTGGCATGACAGGCATGGTCGCCACACTACCCTTCGTTTACTTCGGAATTATGCGCTACCTACACCTCGTTTACGGTGAGGGCAAAGGCGAACGCCCCGAACGCTTAGCGACCATGGATTTGCACCTAATCTGTTGCGCACTTGGCTTCGCTGCTACTGCGGGTTACTTAATTTACTTCAGGTAAATGAACAGCAAATCTAAAGTCGCGGTGGTGATTGCCAGTGCTGATAGCATTCATCAAGACATCGCACGCGTTTGCGATTTAGGCGGAGCGGCCGAGGTATTGCCGAGTAATTCCACTGTTGTCCTTAAAGACAACATCACTTGGCATAAACCTTTCTTATCGGCCAACACTACCCCGTGGCAACTTGAAGGAGCGGTAAAGTGGTTGCAAGATAACAATCGCCAAATGGTGGCGGTGCATAACGATACTGTTGTAACGGACCCGCACGAAGGTTTAATTAATCTCAAGCTGCAACCGGTTTACGATAAATATAATATCGAACAATTTTTCGTCAACAACCCAGAAAGCGTTAAATGGAATAAGTGGCGTCCACAGGGCGAGACACCTTGGCTAGATAAAGTGTATCCAGGAGGGCCTGAATTCCCTGAAATGTTTCTCGGGAAAAGCATCTTACATTTACCGACGGTAAAAACACATGTTTACACCACTACCACTGGCGCAGTAAAAAACAGTTTCGGCGGGCTGCTCAATACTCGCCGTCATTACTGCCACACTCACATTCACGGAGTTCTGGCCGACTTAATCGCCGTACAAAAAGAATTGC
>CAXGOF010000070.1:0-8293 GCA_964011335.1 uncultured bacterium | reverse complement strand
GTGCTGAGGGAAACTACGACGCGGCTTTAGGTCGCCTTAACCTTGCGAGCAGTATCGTTAATGGTAGCGACCTAAACATCGACTGGGGCTCATTGGCTGATGATGTCTCTAGCATGATTAGTGCAGTCACTGGAGAGCGAGATGCGGCCCTTTCCAGTCAACGCGAAGAAGCTACGCGCGAATCATTCAACGCTCTGCAAGAAGAGCGTCAACTCGAAGTCGAGCGCCAAAGCCTGCGCCGCGATGGCATCCTTGAAGACGCTATCGAAAACTTCGCAGCAGGTAACTTTGACAAGACGATCTCTTTAACAGCAGGTCTAGTCGAGGAAGACCCTTTGAACGCACGCGCCGCCGAGCTGCACTCAGCTGCTGAGAAAGCTCGCCATCTTCACCTTGAGGATGAATGGGTTAAAACGCGTGCCGAGCGCTACCTCACTTGGGTTGAAGATATTGAAGAGGCTCGCATACTAATCACGGACATTGTCACGCTTCCTAACACGGAACACTGGCGCAAGATTAATGAGTTACGCAAGAAGTACCGCGAGCTTCCAGATGAAGACGAAGACTCTGCCGAAAACAGTTTGATTAAGCAAGAAATTGCTACCCAGCGAATTCCAAGTCTAGTATTTGAAGGTGAAACATCTTTAGAAACTGTCATTGATCAACTGCGCACGTTCACGAGCATACCGTATGTGGTAACACCAGACGCTATCGATGCAGTCGACGCCGAAGGCATCGAATTTAACCTAACGATGACGCACGAGCTTAGCGTAGAGCATGCTCTAAACATCATTACAGACGCTGCTGGACCTGACGTAATTTATAGCTTCCGTCATGGTGTGGTTTACATTACCACCCTCAGCAATGCTTTCACCAACCTTGTGTTGCGCCCACACGATATTCGCGATTTGACAGCTATGATCGTCGACCAAGCGGCACCACAAATTGACCGAATTCAATTGCCTGATAGTAGTTTCCAAATGGGTGACGAAGAAGAACTACCTATGGGCGGCCCGGTCGGTGAACCTGTGCCAATCATGGATCCTGACAACATTGCTACTTTGGTCCAACAAAGTATTGCAACCGGTACATGGGATTCCATCGAAGGCGTTTCAATTCAGGCTCAAAACGGCCAATTGTTCGTACGGCACACAGCTGAGGTACATCGCCAAATCGAAGTATTCCTTGAGGGCTTCCGTCGCTACACTTCCTCAATGGTTAACATCGAGGCCAAGTTCCTGACTATCACCAAAGATTACCTACAAGAAATCGGTGTAGACTGGCGCGGTGCACGTACCGAAGCTGGCGAGCTAATCCCTCTCGACGACCTCACTTCAGGGTTCGATGACAATTCCTCAGCAGCATTCGATGATAACGGCCTAGGTCTGCCATCGGGCTCAGGGTCTAACCCTACTGCTGGTGCTTATTACAGCGAAGGCGAAGACGGTTCTATCCGCGCACGAAGCGAAGGCATCCTTGGTGAGTACGGGTCACGCCTCGGCGTAGCTGGTGGTCTTGCAATGCAATTGTCCTTTATCGACGATGTGCAATACAGTCTCATCATGAACGCTGTCCGCAAAGACGAGCGTGCGCAAGAGTTGACTTCAGTCATGCTTTCGACTCAAAACACCGAGCGTGCTTATGCTGCGATGCTTAATCAAATCACTTACATCCAAGATTTCGATGTAGAAGTTGCTTTGGCATCGTTTATTGCCGACCCTGTTGTAGGTGTGATTTCTGACGGCATCGTTCTTGATGTGCGCCCTACTATCGCTCAAGACCGTACAACAGTCAGCCTCGAGCTACGCCCTACTATCGCAACCATTATGCGTCCAATTGCGGAATTCACTTCTTCACTTGCTGGTCTAACAACTCCGATTACTATTCAGCTTCCTGAATTACAAGTTGCTTCGGTAAAAACTACTGTTGTAGTGCCAGACGGTGGCACAGTCGTCATCGGTGGACTCAAGAAATTGTTTAATATTGATCAACGCGCTGAGATCCCTTTCTTGTCGGACATCCCAGTCCTTAGCCTTCTATTCAAGAAAGAAGGTGAAGCCTCTGAGAACCGCGACGTGATCCTAATGATAACTGCTACTATTATCGATGCTAACGAATTGAAAGATAGACTAGAAGTAAAATTAGGCAACTAATCTTTCACTGTAAATAGCCAAAACCTCACTCTTTCGAGTGAGGTTTTGGCTATTTACTCATTAAGACCGTAGTTGCTTACCAACACATCGCGTAATTCGGCAAAGCTGCTAATCTTAAAGGCCGGGGATGTCCGCGGCTCATTAACACTATGTTTTCCGCCACCGTTCACCCACACTGTTACCATTCCAGCGGCATTAGCGGTATCGATGTCGTGATAAGGATGATCGCCGACATGCATGATCTGTGAAGCCTCGCACCCGGCAGCTGCAATCGCAGATTCATACAACTGAACGTTAGATTTAGCGACACCGACACTATGAGTAATAAAGATAAGTTTAGGGTCGATGTACTTATCTATTTCTAAGCGCAAAATCTTTTCGATTTGCTTGCGCGCCAACCCCGAGCTGATAACTCCGAGTCGAATACCAGAACTCTTAATATCGAGTAAAAGTTGGCGATCAGCATCGTCAATACGCAATTGCTTCCATTTAGCATTATGATAAGCAATTACCCCGGCCACAACCATCAAGTCGGTATTAACGTTTTGAGTGACTTCGGTGGGCAGACGCTTTAACAAGAAATCATAATGATGGTCGTGATTCGACCCAAACTCGGCGACGACTAACTCTAGTTCGGCAAGCAAGTCATCGATATTAGCATTTAAGCCGCGGTCAATCATGGACTGCAATGCATCACGACGGGCACCTGAGACAAAATCGGTAGTAGCGAACAATGTATCGTCGATATCGATGAAGATGACATCTAGTTGCTGGGAATCTGGCATACTCTAAGTTTACCCTATTGCGTTAGAGCAATATGCTCATCTAATGAAAATATGTTATGTGCGATGCCTTGAACGAGCTTGCGATCATGACTAATGAATAGCAAGCAAAGCTGGCGTTTTTGCTGCAGGCTCAGAAGTAGGTCGGTGATCTCGCGCTGCGCAGTCAAATCGAGAGAAGACAATGCTTCATCGCACACCATCAATAAGGGGTCGAGAGCTAAAGCGCGGGCAATAGCAACGCGTTGACACTGACCGACACTAAGTTCTGACGGCAAACGATTAGCTATTTGCCCCGGATTGAGACCTACTTCGGCAAGAAGCTTCGTCGCGCACTGCAAGCGCTGTGCAGCGTTCATATCGGTATGCACTAGCAGCGGTTCTGCTACCGATTTATGCACCGGTACTAATGGGTTCAAGGAGGCAACCGGGTCTTGAAACACCATGCTCACATGCTTGCGATACGGGCGTAATGCTCGCTGATCAGCTTGATGCAAATGCACCACCTCGTTTTTGAGGTATAGGTTTAACTGCCCTTCTAGATGGTGCGCCAAGCCGCAGGCTGCGCGCGCAATAGTTGATTTGCCAGAGCCTGACTTGCCGACGATTGCCAAAGTTTGACCCTTGAATATCTTGAATGAAATATCTTTAACAACTTGCACGCGGCGAGCTCTGCCGAAAATACGCGGGATTCTGTAAGAAATGGACAGACCAATAGCATTGAGTACTAAATCCTTCTCGAACACCTCTTCACCAATAGCAGCATCACGTCGGGCGGCTCCCAGTAGCTTAATCGTTGCTGGATGCTGCGGGTAATCAAACAGGCTTTGACAATCATTAACTTCGACTATTCGCGTTTGGTGCATTACCGCGATGTTTGTTGATATTCGTTGCGCGAGATGAATATCGTGAGTAATAAAAGCAACAGCAAGATTTCTTTGCAGGCACAGCTTAGCCAGCAAGTCGATAATCATTTGTTGCACATCGGGGTCAAGAGCTGTGGTAATTTCATCTGCGATTAATACTTGCGGATCTGCGGCTAGAGACAGTGCTAATAATAAACGCTGCTGTTGCCCGCCACTTAGTTGGTGAGCATACCTTTTTTTGATATCGCCTAAATTACTAAGACCTACCTCGGCGAGCAAGTCGCTAGACCTTTGCTTCTTTTGCGGGCTGGTCAGCTGTGAAAAATGGGCATTAAACACTTCGTTGAAGTGAGCATAAATACTAAGGACTGGATTTAAGGAAGACGATGGATCTTGAAACACATATGCAACAGACTTACCGCGATATTTCTGCAACTCCGAATCGGACGATTTGCCTAGCTCAGTGTTATTAAATTTAACGCTACCCCCAGTGCGCTCTAATCCACTTTGCAGTAATTGCATGATGGCCAAGCAAGCGACAGATTTACCTGAGCCCGATTCGCCTACGATAGCCGTTATTTCGCCGCTACGTAGCGATAAGGCGAAATCCTTCACCAAAACCGCTTGCGAGTCTTTAACAACCACTGTTAACGCGCTTACGGACAGAATAGGGGCGACATCCACAACATTATTGTAAGCCATTGCACACTCGATTTCTTCAATCCTATGTTTTATCCTATGACGGAATGAGAGTTCTCGTCCTATTACCACTACTTTGCTGCTGTTCACCGGAGCCAGCAGAGTTAAGTGTAGTGAATGGTTCTGAGCTAGACTCTTTTGATCCCCAATTAGCTACGAGTGCAGGTAGCACTCGCCTGCTCAGCGCCGTTTTCGACTGCCTGACTGCTATTGACCCACAAACCGGTGAATTACGCAACGAGCTCGCCAGCAGTTACAGCAGCAGCGATAACAACCGCCAGTGGCGCTTCTACTTGCGCCCTGACGCGCGTTGGTCTGATGGTTCTAAGTTGACGCTGATTGATGTACGCGACAGCTGGAAGCGCCTACAGCGCCCCTCAACGGCAGCGCCCTATGCGGACTGGTTAGCTGATGCCACCATCGAAATTGTCAACGGCGCAGTGCAACTAAACTTCAAGTCGCCGCAGCCATTATTCGCTACTTACTGCACCTACCACGCGCTGGCCCCCATCCCTGAAGCGTTGCGCCGAGCTACTCCTGGTGTGATTCCTGAAAACATGACTTATTCAGGGCCCTACAAGATAAGCGTGCACCGTATCCGTGATTTTACACGGCTGAGCATCAATGTCCAGCATCGCGATTATTCTAGCGCTTCCTTCCGCACCATTGATTTTTTCAGCGTCGACTCGCAATGGACAGCTCTAAATTTATACCTCGATAAGCAAGCGGATTATATCCCTGCAGTACCGCAACTATCGATCGAGCAATTACAACAACGGCACCCTGACGCCATCAGCACTACACCTAGTTTCGCAACTTATTTTGTGCGACTCCAGCAGAGCGCCGGCCAGCCATTGGCCAATCGAAGTTTACGCATGGCTTTAGCGCTAGCCGTCGATCGCCAGCGACTGGCAGTTCTTATTGGCGGACGCCGTAAGCCCGCACATGCATTAGTGCCTGACTTGCTGCTCAATTACTCTTCGATAGCGGATATTTCTTTTGACGCCGCAGCCGCAAAAGCTGCACTACAAGATGCTATCCACGAGTTTGGTGATGAGAACATCACGATTGATTATTTGTACCCGGCCAGCGAAATAAATCGCACTATTGCCGAATTCCTACAACAACAATGGCAAGTAGTGCTAGGCATCAAGGTAAGCTTAAATCAACTTGAAGCGAAGTCGTTTTTCCCTCTGCAGAGGTCTAAAGACTATCAAAGCTCGCACTCTACATGGATTGGCGACTACCACGACCCCTTCACTTTTTTAGAATTATTTCAAAGTGAACATCGCAACAACCGCAGTTCTTTCAGCAATGCCGATTACGATGCTTTGCTGGCCGAATCACAGTCGTGCATGGATCCAGTATTGCGTTTGACCCTGCTCGCGCGTGCCGAAAAAATACTTATAGATGAATATGCGATTATTCCTTTATGTTTTGATTCTAATATTCAATTACTGCGCCCTAACATCACAGGTCACGTTCCTAATAAATTTGGCATTATCGAGTGGCAACACTTGCGCCGCGAAGTAGCCTATGATTAAAGTACTACGCCGGCTCGGATTCGCTGTAGCTAGTGTCCTCCTAGTACACGCCTTGGCTTTCTTCATGCTACACAGTACGCGTGGCGGACCCTTCGAGAGCAATCAGCAATTCTCCGAGGAGACGATTGCCGCACTTGAATTACGCTACCACCTTGATGAACCGATGCTCATCCAATACTGGCATTCACTACAAGGTGTTGCCACTTTAGACTTCGGCCCATCTCTGCAATATCACGGCACCTCGGTGCAAGAGCTACTTGGCGCAGCGATGCCGATTTCGTTTATCTTAGGAGGCGGTGCATTACTTATTGCCATCCTCATCGGTTTGGCTGCAGGAATGTTTGTGGCCACCTCGAATTCGCGCTGGCGCGTGACTGCGGTCCGACTATCGGGATCAGCATTACTGGCAACGCCAAACTTTGTCATTGCCGGAATACTTATTAGTGTGTTTGCATTTGGCTTTGGATGGGTTCCCGTTGCAGGACACCGCCAACTAAGCTCGTGGATATTGCCGTGCTGTGCTCTTGGCCTGCCATTGGCTGCGCAATTATTTATGTTAATCCAGCATCATGCACAACAAGCACGTAACAGCAATGCTTATCGCAGCGCCATTGCGCGCGGACTTAGCGCGCGGCGCTTAAATGTTAATTACATCTTACGCCCTAGCCTTACTCCGGTATTAGCTTTTATGGGGCCGGCAGCGGCTGGTATCCTTACGGGATCTTTGGTGGTCGAACAAATTTTCTCGCTACCCGGCTTAGGAACTTTTTTCGTACAAGCAGCACTCGCGCGCGATTACACACTCGCACTTGGCGTCACTGTTGTTTATACCGCGATTCTCGCTAGCTGTACTTTAATAGCTGATATCTTAATCATGAAATTTGATCCGCGCAACGAGGCTATATCTTGAAAAGCCCCAATAAGTTTCCTCGTTGGCAAGCGCTGCTGCTACTTAGTATTTGCCTTGTTGCAGCTTTCGCACCACGGCTGCCTTTGGCAGACTACAGCAGTATGCAGGTCAGCCAGCAACTGGTTCCACCACAATTTACGAGCTCGCCATTTTTAGGCACCGACGCCCAAGGTCGCGACATGTTATCGCGCCTGATCTATGGCGCACGCATTTCACTCAGCGTCGGTATTTTCGGCACGCTAGTCGCATTACTTATAGGCGTGCCTTTCGGCGCAGTTGCCGGCCTCGGTTCACCACGACGTGATGGACTCATGATGCGTTTAGCAGATGCGCTAGAGTCTATCCCGATGGTCGTCTTCATTTTATTCATGCTATCGGTTCTGCAAGAATATCGCATCGAGCTCGCCAGCATAGGGTTCGGACGCCTGCAGCTATTCTTCATCGCAATCGGAATCCTTTTTTGGTTGCCAACCGCACGCGTGGTGCGCGCCGAGTGCCTAGGCATCAAAAAGAAAGCGTTCGTCGATGCCGCGCACAGCCAGGGCATGAGCTCATTACATATTTTCAAACATCACATATTACCGCAACTTTGGCCCGCAATCGGCAGCATGCTCATTATCACTCTGCCGCGTGTGATTTTAATGGAAGCCTTTTTAAGCTTCTTAGGACTCGGTGTTGAGGCTCCTGCCGTTTCATGGGGACGCCTTGCTAGTGACGGCATGGCGACACTGAACCCTTTGGTTGATGCGGCATGGTTACTCTACCTACCGAGCATCGCCCTCGTTGGCTGCTTGCTACTCTTTCAGCGTCTAGCTAGCTGGGCGCGCGACTACGTCAATCTCAACACGTAAGTCGCGCGGTAACCGCTGCACTTCTACACACGAACGTGCTGGTTGGTGACCATCGAGGTAGCTGCTGTATATTTCGTTCATTACCGCAAACTCTTCCATATCGGCAAGGTACACCGTTGCCTTGACGATGTCTTGCAAGCCACAACCTGCGGCTGCTAAAATATTTTTCAAGTTGGCAAATACTTGATGGGTTTGACTCGCAATGTCGTCTCCAGCAACCGAATTATCTCGGCACATCCCGACTACGCCAGAGCTGTAGACCCAACCGTCGACGCGAATAGCTTGGCTATATGGGCCGATAGCTTGCGAGGATTTATCCGTGTGTACTATTTCCATTAGTTATTTTTAGTTAGCTGTTGGTGAACGTGCTCGCTTACGAACTGAGGCAGAGCGCCGCCGTTGACATACACTTCTTGAATGAGACGGGACGACACATAAGAATAACTTTCATTAGGCATAACAAAAACTGTTTCAATTCCTGAATCTAG
>CAXGOF010000069.1:0-8370 GCA_964011335.1 uncultured bacterium | reverse complement strand
CAAAGAGGATGTGCCCTGCTGCAATAAAGTGGTACTGCTAGCGCTCTCATACATTGCGATGTCGTTGTTGGCCGTTAATACACCGCAGCTAAGTTGCGCCCCTGGAGTGAGCGAAAACAATGTCGGGTTATCGAAGCCACCGTAGAAAGTAGGTGCAAATGCAGTGCTGATACTCGAGTTACTCGTTAAGTTGGCGCTCGACATTCCTCCTTCGAGTGGGTCGATATGGATGTAGTAATCGCCAGCTGGCATTCCACGTAGAGTGAAATTGCCATTACTGTTGGTGGTAGTTGACGCGATAAATCGTCCATCCGTTAAACTTGCCGAAACTATCGCACCAGCCAGCCCAGAAGTTGAACCAGGTTTGCGAATTGTCCCCGTTACTTTTGTTTGCCCAGAACCAGTAGCGACAGCGATGGCTCCCGCTTCGTCGTCCTGTGATAACGAGCGATGCAACCATTGAGTTTGAGAAACGTAAGGCCACATTGTGCCACTCACTACCGGCGAGTGGTCAAGACCAATGAAATGTCCTACCTCATGAGTGAGTACGTCTTGGACATCAAAAGTACCTGGTGTCTGATCTGTACTGAAAGCGAATTGGTTGCCGTTGAACAAAATATCAGCGTCGGTGATACGCCCATCCGCGAGCATATAGCTGATAGGTGTGATGGCAACGATGCCTGAGCCTGACGGAAAGAATCCAGAGCTATTAGTTTCATCAAATGTAATGGTGTGACCGCTACCGCCAGTGCTACCGGAAGCTGTGTCCGCACCGCGGACGAGGTTAATATTCGAGCCACTAACATCGGACCAGGACTGGAACGCGTGCTCGATTGCCGGGATGTGGCTATTATCAGAGATGTCGTCAGACCCAGCAGTGTGAATGTTATAGCTGATGGTGTTTGACGACCAATTGAGAGTCTTGCCACCGAGCGTAATCCGTATATAAGCTTGAGTCGCCGCAACTCCAAGTAGAGCGCAGACGACTGTCGTAGTTATGTATTTTATTCGCATCGCTCTATATATCGACGATGTAGCGATATTGCTTAAGTATTTTTAGCGCTGATTCGCAACTTCTGCGAATATCTCATTGATAGTGCCTTCATAGCTCTCAACATGCACTCTGTCAGAATGAATATTTGCTCGTAAAACCTTCATATCACTGGCTTTAGGTGAGACAGGCTGCACCTTCAAGGCTCCTGACTTCAGACCTACTGGCATGCGCCAGTTGTTGTCCTGTGAAGCGGTACTGAGAAATAAGATGTTGCGATCGCCGATATTGAGCTCCGGCATCCCTGGAATAATGAGTCCTTGCCCCGCTACTTCGCCACCAGGGATGGTTATTTCTTGGATATTGGCGTTTTCACCTTTTATTGGGGTGATGGTTGATAACGTGTATGTAGTCTCGATAGTGCCATTACTGTTCAATTTAGTGCGCTTATCGAGGATTTTGGCTTCTACGATGAGATCGGAGCCAGAAACGAGGGTATTGAAACCAGTGACTTCTTTACCACATGAAGAAGATGCAGTAAGGAAATTAGGGATTCCTGATAAAGCTGCGCTTATTAGGAAGGCGGGTATTGCGATTTTGAGCATGACAACCCATTTGCGGAAGAACTAGGGATGACATTAGCATTTTTTTATTTCTATTCGAATATTTTTTATTTCTAGGATTAATTGGTTAAATGCTGAACACGATTCTATTCTCAGTACGAGGCCGCCAAAGCCGAAAATGATAGTCCATGGGACGAGCGTAATTCTTGCGTCGGCAAAGTAGGAGACATTCCGGATGAAGTCATGGGGCGCTGCGAAGCCGCCGACGCGAAATTCGCACCACTCAGTAAACAGTGGTATAGCTATAGTCGAGAGAAGACACGCACCCACGGTTATGTGTGGGTGGTTTACAAAAAATAAGTTACAATAGGATGGACCGCTAGCACCATGACCCCAGCTTCAACCACTCAAAACCGCATCGTATTTGTCCAACGCATGGGCAAAGCCCTACACCGCTATGGAGCTCCTGCTCATCGCCTTGAAGATGCATTAAAGGCGATGTCCAATGAACTCGGGCTGAAAGGCAACTTTTTCACCACGCCGTCAGCAATCATGTATAGCTATGACATACCTGGTGAAAACGGCATCGCGCGTTTGCAGCGAGTGCACAACAACGCGATCGACTTACATCGTTTGAGTCAGCTCGATAAATTGTTTAACGACTTCATAGGCACGGACTTAACGGTGACCGTCGCCAACACGCGACTTGATGACATCCTTGATGAAAGTTACGGATACAATCAAATCACAAAGCTACTTGCCTTCACCTTGACGAGTGGCGGTGCGTCTACCTTCTTCGGCGGTAATCTCGGCGATGTGGCCTTGTCTTCAATTTGCGGGTTCTTGCTGTTCTTGATCTTCCAATGGTCACAACGCCGCGATGCGGTCAGACGTTTGTTCGATCCACTATCGGCAACGGTAATTAGCTTCGTTGCCACGGTTGGCGCGGTGCTGCTTGGTGCCAACGCCGACATTTCTACTTTAGCCGGCATCATTGTTTTAGTCCCTGGCTTCAGCATCATCATCGGCTCGACCGAGTTAGTGCTTGATCACCCGGTGTCAGGTTCAGCGCGCCTAGCACGTGCCGGCATGACAGTAATGATGTTGTTCATCGGGGTGTTATTTGGCAGCGGGATTGCACAACACCTCTTCGACATCGACAGCCTACAGCAAGTGATACCACCGACAATGCCCGTATGGCTCCCACCGCTCTCCATCGTCATCGCCGGCCTCGGCGTTGGTGTGTTATTTAATAACTCGCGCCGCGATTTACCTTGGGCAGTGGTCGCTGTCTGCCTGCCCTATCTCGCGATGAAGTTTGGGCTAGAAAACCTAGAGCGCGCGCCAAGCTTGTTTCTTGGTGCCGTTATCGTTGCCTTGTTCGGCAATATGTTCGCCCGCGCTTTCGACCGTCCTGCACTTACCGTGTTGATGCCGGGCATTCTAATATTAGTACCAGGCGCGACTAGTTTTCTGTCCATCACCGACATCGCGGGTGGCAACTTCCAAACAGGACTGCAATCGGCGTTTCAGGTGTTTATCAGTGGCGCAGCAATTGTCGCTGGGTTTATGACAAGTAGTTTGTTGTTGCCACCGCGCAAAGCACTGTAGTTCTAGACTACTGCCCCTTCACAGACTTAGCCATTAATTCAAATCTGCCATTGGCGTGATGCCACCTGTTAACGGTAACGCGTAATCAATAAAGGCTTGAGTCACCCCTTGATGTCCGGCAATGTAATCATCAGGCATGTCCTTAGTGTACTTCGCCACGTTTTCAAGAGCGGTAACAATCGTATCGCACTGATACTCGTCACCATCCAAGCGACGCAGCGCAATCGAGCCAGACCCATATTCGCCACTCACAGCAGCTTCAACAGCTTTGCGCCCTACCAGGCGCGCTTCTACGCGATCGACTTCACTAGCGTCAGCAGGGAAGGAACGTTGTAGGTAACCAAAAGTATCTGCGCGCACCCGCAGGCCATCAAAATTTTCTTTAACGAGGTTTGCCAATGCATCACCTAAGGCGCCAGTGCCAGAAAGCTGCACATTGCCATGACTATCTTTTTGACCTGCCATCGCCGAGCCACTCATTTCAGCATACACCTGCAAGAACGAGACACCCTCAGCATTGTGGATGCCCTCGCTCACTGCTACGACGCAACGACCAAGGCGGTCGTGCACTTCTTTTACATCGATAATGAATTGCTCAGGGTCGAAGACACGCTCTGGCAAATAAACTAAGTGAGGTCCGTCTTCGTCGTTACGCTTACCGAGCACTGAAGCAGCGGCGAGCCATCCGGCGTGGCGCCCCATGATGACGTTAATTTTTACGCCACGCAATGAACGGTTATCACGGTCGTCGCCTTGGAAAGCGTGAGCCACGAAACGCGCTGCAGAACCATAACCTGGGCAGTGATCGGTAACTCTAAGATCGTTGTCGATAGTTTTCGGGATATGGAAACAACGAATTTCATAACCGAGTTCAGCAGCTTGTTGCTCGACGATATGTGCCGTTTCAGCAGTGTCATTACCGCCGATGTAGAAGAAGAAACGGATATCGTTTTTCTTAAACTGTTCAACCATAATCGCCACGTCTTCGACAGATGCCTTACGGCGTACCGAGCCAAGTGCGGCGGCTGGAGTTAGCGCAACAGCTTCGAGCGTTTCGTCGCTTTGATTGCCAAGGTCGATCCAGTCGCCATTCATGATGCCTTCGACGCCGTGGCGTGCACCAAGAATCTTGGTGATACAGTCGTGCTTGGTAGCTTCTTGAACAAAGCCGACTAGTGATTGATTGATTACGACGGTTGGTCCGCCAGACTGGCCAATGATGGCCGCTCCTGTGAGTTTTTGAGTCATTTTATTTGGGAGGATGTTTGAGACTAAGGCTGTTCAATTATTCGCCGGTTGCCGCGCGATAATAATCAGCAACTGCAGATTGGCGGGCGCCGCGCATTACGTGACGCACAAATGGCAGCATGAACACTGCAGCAATAAGAGGCCATTCAAGTAAATCACGTAGCCATTCGCTGCCGAAAATTAATGCCGCTTCAATGATGAAGCCAAGCAGCACAATAACGAATATTGCGAACGGTCGCCTGAACAAGAAGCCGACTGCCCGCAAAATAGCAAGCACCGCGGAACTACGCTTACCTACTACCATTGATGCGCGGGCCAAGTCAATGACAATCTCGATTTCGAGCAAGGCCAACATGTAAAGCAGTTGCCGCGTAATATCGATAGCACGGCCCGTGGTCTCACTAGCCGCGAGTGCGGCATCGCCCTCGGGCATTAACTTCTCTAGCACCCATTCGGAAGGTGCTCCCCAAAAAACGTAAGTAGTCAATGCAAATAATGGCAAGGCGAGCAGCCAGGTGCGTAAAAACGGGAAAAACGATTCACCGCCGCCCTTCAAGAAAGCGCGTAAAGAATGTTCATCGCGGTAGTGCGTTGCCATCGACATCCATCCGGCACTGAATAGCAGGCCGATAATCGATGACAGTAAAATCAGCAAAGGCAGCACGTCGGAGATCGAAGTCAAAGTGTCGCCTGATTGAATTTGCCATTCTCTGAACATCCATGCTGGGGCTGACTCGGGTAGTGCCAATATAGATTGCCCGGGTAAATCTTGCACAGCGCTCAAATCGCGATTGGCCTGATTGAACATCGGCACTGCGACCACCAGCGGCAATACGCACGACCAGAGCATCAAGAAGCACAAGACACGTGGACGTATTAAAGCGAAGAAGATACCACTAATTAAAAAGTGTACAGGGCCAGGTCGCGCGGAAGACTGCGACTCTTCGCTAACGTCACGCATCTTCTCTGGTTGCTGATTGGCTTCGGGCTCATCGCTGAAATTCATCGCGTCGACAATAATGTTTTCTTTGGGTTGTTCTGAGCTCATCCAGCGCCTCCGAAGTAATGGAGTACTTGTTGCGCCCATAACATAGTGCGCATTGAAATATGCCACGCAGTATCACTGCCCTCAACGTCTTTGGCCAATTTCGAATTGTTAAACCAATCGCGGTCTAACATTAACTTGCGTTGCGGATCGACTTCGACACGCACTGCTTTAACTGCAAAATCACCAATCTCAATGCGCTTAGCACTGTCAACGCCGTCCCACACGCCGTGGTGCACACTGCCGTCTTCGAATGTCACAGCGATATCGACTGGCACCACAAAGGCGCCACGTCGGCGCACTCCGATTTCTACGTGGTAAGTATCGTTGTCGTTTGCATCGTTGTGTACAAAGTGAGCAGAGTAGTCAAGCTCATCGTTTTTATAGTAAGCGTGTTGCCAAAAGCTGTCCCAATCGACACCAGCGTCAACCGCATGCTTCGCCACCACATCAAAGAAATCTTGCGGGAGCGGGTGCTTAAATCTAAAGTTGGTGTGATAGTCGTACATCAATCTGATAAACACATCTTCACCAACGATGCGCGATATTGTCTCAAGGGTTAGCGCTGGACGACGGTAGGCGTTTACTCCGCGCAAGCCACTGTCGAACAAATCATAAGTTGGGTGGGCAAGTGGCTGCCCCCAGTCGCGTAATAAACTAGAACGCAGACCAATCGACGCCGAACCTTCAATATTAGGATAGTAAGTAGTAAGCGGCAATTCGCTTAAAAACTTCTGGACGGAGTTGTTGTGCCGCAGCTCATAAGACAACTCAGGGAAAAACTTCGACTCAGGATTTTCCCAGCGCTGCAAGCCCAACATTGCGCGCTTATCCCCCTCTTCATAACTTGGAATCGTCATAGGAGCACGCCCATAGTATTGTTGGCCAAGCAGCGTGTAGGTGTCGAGCGGAGCATCGAAGGCTAGATCTAGAATGCGATTAGTGGAAAACGTAGTGAAGCCTTCATCGAGCCAAGCATGACGAAACTCGTCATTGGCGACTAAGCCATACCAAAACTGGTGGCCAAATTCGTGAACAGTTACACCTTGCGGACTTAATGTTCTTTCGGCCATGCCCAAGCGAGCGCCGCCAGTAAACAAACGCGGATATTCCATGCCGCCAGTTTTGCGCGCATTATTCGCCGGGTCGACAACCGAAATCGTTTCGTAAGGATAGGTGCCGTACCACAAGCCAAAGTAGTAAAGAGACTTTGCAGTCGCATCGAAATAACGATTTGCATATTCAGCATGCTCCGGCTGTAGTAGCAAAATCATCTCACAAGATTGTGGGCGCACTTCCTTTGGCGTTTTACCCAAGGCCGCGCTTATTTTCATCTCTTCGGCATCATCGCGATAGTCGATTTCATGAAAAGTACGGCGCAGCAGTAGCGCTTCGGCATCAACAGTAAATGCGAAATCGTGAACCTTTTCTGCTACTGAGGAGTAAACAACTTTCCCATTCGAATTATTAATCTCTTCAAGCGTGCCAGTTGTAACGCAATGATTGCGGAAACGTTCGGGCAAAGTCAACTCGACATTATAATCTGCGAAGTCGGCGTAAAACTCCGACATGTAATGGTAAGGTTCGCAATTCCATTGGTCTTTGCCATCAAGCTCTTCGTAGACACCAAGCTTCGGGTACCACTGCACAGCGTGTAAGTAACCGCCTTCTCCCCATCCGCTACGACGAAATGCTTGAGGCATAACCGAAGTAAATTCGAGGCGCACCTGCACTGAGCCGCCTGGCTCAATGGCAACCGGCAATTTCACGACACCCACCGTCTTATCAACAAGATTCACGTAATCGAATGTTAGTTTTTCGCCAGATGTCGTAGCGTTGCCGTCAACGTCGACAGTTGAAAGCATCGATACGTTAAACACCTCGGTGCTACCCCACTCACGCGGCAAATCCGTCGAGCCATAGTAACGCCCTTCGGTAATGAACACGGTGTCTTTATTTGACCATGCATTGTTGTAAACATGCCAATAAAGCTCGTCTGTCGGCGTCGACGCGGTATTAACCCAGCTGACGACCAGCGAACGACCGTAAATGGTGCGACCATCGTCGTGTAGCTCGATATCGAGGTCGTAACTCAGCTGCGCAGCAAGCAAACCCGGCAACAACACCGCGGCTAAAAAAGAAAGGATGGTCGTACACTTGCACATACAACCATCCTAACTGATGAAGTCGTCTAGAAAAAGGGATTTAAGCGTCGGATGGGTTTAACATTCGGCGCAAACGTGACACCGCGTTGGTGTGAATTTGCGAGACGCGCGACTCGGTGATTTTGAGACGTGCGCCAATTTGGCACATCTTCATATTATCGCGGTAGTACATGCTCATTACCGATTTCATTTTTTCTGGTAACTTATCGATAGCAGCATGCATATTGACCATCATTTCATCTTGCTCAACATTATCGGTGCTTTTGCTTGCCCCTAAGCCGATATGCCCATCTTCGTCAGTTGGCAGTGCGACGATAGCCGGCGCATCCTCGCCCGTTTCCTTGGCTTTATCCCGTATTGAACGTGGCAAGAAGTCCATACGGCGAAGATCATCGAGGATGGCGCCACGTACACGGTGGTAAGCGTAGGTCTTGAATTGTGCTCCCTGAGATTCGTCATAAGAGCGAGCTGCGCGCATCAGCCCAAACATGCCTGCGGCGTATAATTCCTCTTCAGAGATGCTAAAAGGCAAACGACCTTTGATTTTATTCACAATGTGCCACACGAGGCCTGTCCACTGCTCAATTTGTGCTTCGTACTTGTTTGGGGTAGTTTGTTTCATATCTAGCTCTCATCTGGCATCGCGCCGTTCATACCTGCTATCGGATAGCATGTCGCAAATACTTTAGTAGAAACTTGCTAATATTTAATTCACTTGAAAAAAATGGCTTATGTGATTAAGTCTGT
>CAXGOF010000068.1:0-8415 GCA_964011335.1 uncultured bacterium | reverse complement strand
CCGCTCAAGTAGATGGCATTCGCGCTTGCTGCCCAGAATTACCCGATAGCAATATCTTGGTTGAGCCTTGCGCACGCAACACCTCCGCATGTGTTGGATTGGCTGCCGCAGTCATTCATGCGGCTGACGAAAATGCGACAATAACTGTCTTGCCAGCAGACCATGTCATCGGACCGCGTGATGAATTTCAACGCAGCCTACAGGCCGGCGCTGAAGTGGCTGAAGCTGGTCCAAACTTTGTCACTTACGGCATCGTGCCCGACTACCCTGCCACGGGTTATGGCTACATTCAGCGCGCCGACAAACATTCTGACCCTCACGGCGTAGAGTGTTTCAACGTCGACTCCTTCAAAGAAAAACCAGATCTAGCAACCGCCGAAAAGTTTCTAGAAAGCGGCGAGTACCTCTGGAATTCCGGCATCTTCGTATGGACCGCATCGACTATTCTAGACGCTATTACCGAACACATGCCCGAGCTTGATTCAGGGCTGCAGAAAATCGCTGCGACGATTGGTAGCGCTGCATACCAGAACACCGTCGATGTTATTTATCCATCATTGCCAGCCGAGCCCGTTGACATCGGCATCATGGAGAAAGTGGGCAGTGTTCAAGTTTTATCTGCTCCATACAACTGGAGTGACGTTGGCTCATGGAAGGCCTTGTACGACGAGGTGGAGCACGATGGGGACGGTAATGCTTTGGTATTCTCCGAAGGCGGCAAGTTGCTTACACACGATGCAAAAGGCATTTTAGCTTACTCCTCATCAAAACAGTGTATTGCTGTTTTAGGCCTTGATGATATTGTTGTTGTTCACACTAAAGACGCCATTTTAATTGCCCCTCGCGATCGAAGTGAAGAAGTCAAAAAGTTTGTGGAACAACTTCAAGCTGAAGAGCACACCGACTTACTGTAAAAAAGTGATTGGACGCACTCTTGCTATTGACTACGGGCTTAAACGCACCGGGCTGGCTTCATGTGATCCGATGGGTATTACTGCGCAACCACTGCCCGCAATTGTTAGTTCAAATTTAGAAACAACTATTGCAGACATTCTTGAGCATGTAAAAGAACGACAAATTGTACGCTTATTGATTGGGATGCCCTACTTGCCGGATGGGAGCGAAGGCGAGCAAGCGCAGAGTGTGCACCTGTTTATAGACGCTTGCCGCAAAGCTTTGCCGGAAGGCTTTGATATCCAACACCAAGACGAACGGCACACTACTAAAGAAGCACACACGCTCTTAAGGGAGACAGGCTTGAAGGGCAAAAAGAAGAATGCTGTCCTCGATTCGACTGCTGCTGTGGTTATCTTGAGAGAATTCTTGGCGGCCCGCTGCTAGTTGGTGTAAAATAAGCGAGAGTACTGCTGGGATGACCGCGGGCGATTTACTTCGGTAAGTCACATGAGGAAAGTCCGGGCTCCACAGGGTGTGATGGTGGCTAACAGCCACCAAAGGAAACTTTAGGGAAAGTGCAACAGAAAATAAACCGCCTAAGTCGCAAGACCGGCAAGGTTGAAATGGTGAGGTAAGAGCTCACCGCGCGGCTGGCGACAGTCGTGGCAGTGTAAACCCCATCAGGAGAAAGTTCGCATAGGAAGGGTAGGCGTGACCCGCGCTGTTGAACCTTCGGGTAGAACGTTTGAGGCCTGCGGCAACGCAGGTCCTAGATAAATGGTTGTCACCTTTCGAGGTACAAAATCCGGCTTACAAGGCAGTGCTCACTTACCACCACAATATATAGTGTTGTCTATATAGACAAACTTATCAACAAACACACAATATCTAGTATTTAGTGTTGCCAAATAGTAGAAATCGTTCATAATCGTCGCCATGGAGTTTGTCTGGGTCGTTCCGCGTAGTGCTCTTTTTCCAGAGGCTACACCAAATGGTTTTCTCGCTCTCGAAGCTGATCAGCTCGAGTCGAGGCTCCTCGGCCCTGCACGCGATGAGGGTTTCTTCATCGAGCGTAGATATGCCGAGACTCATCCAGAATTCAAGCAGCCTATACCTTATGTTGCTATCTGCCAAGAAGACAAAGTTTTGTGCCTGACTCGTTTATCGACCCAAGGTGAAAAACGTCTGCATGGCAAAAAGAGTATCGGTGTTGGTGGCCACATCAATCCATGCGATCAAAGCGATGGCGACATTTTTGCAAATGCCTGTCACCGTGAATTACACGAAGAACTCATCCTTCCTAGCGATGCTGTTCTTCTCCTGACCCCAGTAGGCATTATTAACGACGACACCTCTGCTGTCGGCGCAGTTCATCTCGGATTGGTATATCGCCTCGATGCTTCACAACTTAACGTTTCGATTCGCGAAACAGATGCTATGGCTGGCGAATTTCAAACGCTGACCGATTTACGTTCCCTCGCGTCTTCGCCTGAGTCTTCCTTTGAGACTTGGTCTTCTTTTTTGTTAACGTCTGGTGTTCTCGAACTCCAAACTTCCTAAGAGCCCGCAAAATATAATCCCCCTATGGTCAAACCTGTAAATTGCAATGACTTGCCAAGCCACGAAGAGTTGGTCAATCTCATCAAATCTGGCACTACTCTCCCTCAAGTACGCCTAGTCTTTAAAGACGGACGCCGCGAACTCGGCGCCATCACTTTCTTCGAGAGACAAGAAAAAGGTCGACTCATTGACGTCGATCGCGAATACGCTCTCGACTTCAAACTCTCAGAACTGGAAACAATCGAATACTAATATGGTCCAACGCGTACCTGACGAAAATCTCCCTATAGAGGGCTCCATCCTTGCCAATCTTGTAAAGGCATCAAAGTCCGATAAAGTGATTTTATCATTCATTGATGGCCGAGCACTTACTGGCGGTTTATTGGTCAACCCAATCCAACGCACGGGTCTACTTTACAACCTAGCCGAAGAAATTCGCATTGACTGGCGCCTCGAAGAAATCGCGGGTGTCGAAATAGTCGCCTAATATAGACACACGCTGTCTTCACGCGCCCAGGCATAGAGCTTAATGCCTACTGCTTGGGCGCTTTCTATTGCCAGGCTAGTGGGCATGCCAACAGCACAAATAGCGCTGATGTTTGCGCGGGCTGTTTTCTGAATCATATCGAAAGAAACCCTGCCGCTAAGCAGTAAAATAAGTGGGCGACTGACAGGGTAATTGCCCAAAAGCAGTTGCCGCCCTATCACTTTATCCGCAGCATTGTGACGGCCAACATCCTCGGCGATATCTATTATTTTCTTGGTGCTAATGTCGTACAACGCGACGGCATGGGTGGCCGCCGTTGCGGCGAATAATGTTTGCTGCTGGCGCATTTGTTGCATGGCTACCAATAACTCATCGACCTCAATCCCATCAATGGCCGGCACCGACTTTGAATAGAGTTCTTTTTGCAGTTCGTCAATTGAGCGCGAGCCGCATACTCCGCAAGATGAACTCGTCACTGTTGTACGGCGCTTGGATAAATCAAAATCGCAGCCATCAGCCAGCGCAAGATTAACCGTATTCTCGGCGTCGCATTTTTTGAAGGCAGCGACTTCATCTAAACCATCAATCACAGCCTCAGCAGCTAAAAACCCAGTGGCCAAGTCATTCTCTCGGCCAGGAGTTCGCATCAATGTCGCAAAGTGAGTACCGTTTACCTTAATGGCCAACGGCTCTTCGATAGCGACATGGTCATCAACGTGCAGCTGCGGATGCCCGGACTGCATACGTATCTTCGAGGTAAGTCGCTCTGGTGACATCTAGATAGTGTAAAAAAAACCGACCGCGCAGAGCGCGGTCGGTTGATTAAGTTTTTTAAGCCTAGCGTAAAAATGTTGCGTAATCAGCCTCGTCGAAACCTAAAATTGCCTTTTCGTTACGCGCCAAAAGTGGGCGACGAATCATATCTGGGTTTGAGCGAAGTAAATCAACAACTTCTTTCTTGGTATTGAAACTAGCCTCCGCAATGCCATGCTCCTTGTAGCCTTTAGACTTGGTGTTGAATGCAGACTTTGGATTGTTAGCATCTACTGCTTTTTCGAGCAGCTTTTTCGCGGGTGGGCTGACCAAGATATCCAGCTCTTCGAAGTCTATTTTCTTCTTCTTGAGGTACTTAGTAGCTTTCTGACAAACTTTGCAGCTTGGTTTAATGTAGAGTTTAACCATCAGTTATTCTTTGTTTTTGAGTATAAAAAGCACGAAGAATGCCTTCTACGGTCGTTTATTTTAACAAAAAAGCCTGATTTGCGCAAGTGGCCGTTTAGTCCGCAGTATCTTCGTCAAAATCCGGCAGAAAATCTCTAATCAATTTAACAAGGCTGGCCGCGTAAACTGAGCGTATGACATGGGTTATGCCAAGTGCCTTGGCGCTTACGATGATATCCTCGCGATCAAAAGCGCAATATGCAATGTAGGGCACGTCTACCAACTCAGGTGTAGCACGAATTGCTGCCAGCACGGACAAGCCACTAAAGTTCTCATCTTCTAGATCTACCACAATACCAATAGGTTGTGCGGCAACCAGCTCGTCGAGGAGCGTATCTGAAAGCTCAAACGCTATTGGGTTTATGGCCAATGCAGCAATTGCGTCGAATGTGCGTTTACGGAAAAAGTCTTCTCCGACCAATACGGCTACATTCAACTTAGTGTTTTCTAAGGAATCGTCAGTCATCTCAACAATTTATCTATCTGACCCTACAATCGGCTATCATATAACCTAACTAGCCCTCTTTCTCCTAATAATTTTGACCTCAACCGATTCCTTACCTCCTGTTCAGCATTTCATCAACGGAAAATGGACGCCCTCTTACTCTGAAAGCCTAATAGACTGCATAAACCCGGCAAATGAAGATGTTTTTGCGCAAATACCTGCTGGAGACGAAAAGGATGCAAATTCTGCCGTTTCGGCAGCAAGCGAAGCCTTTTATAATCCTAAATGGGTAAATATGGTTCCAGCGAAACGCGCAAAGATACTCTGGCGCTTCGCCGAGTTAATTGACGAGAATCGCGCCAAATTGGCAGATTGCGAGATTTTAGATGCTGGGAAAACCGCATTTGATACCAACAAGATAGAAATACCTATCGTCTCCGAAATTTTCCGTTATTACGCCGGCTGGGTCACAAAAATGAATGGCGAGGTGATTGATTTACCGGGCAACAATATGGGCCTAAATATGCGCGTTCCAGTTGGCGTGTGTGCCTTTATTACCCCATGGAACTTCCCGCTGCTGATGGCCGCCTGGAAGATCGCTCCTGCTCTAGCCTGCGGTAATACCGTAGTGTTGAAGCCAAGCGAGTTTACCTCTCACACGTCTTTGTGGCTGGCGCAACTTGGCAGTGAGGCTGGGCTACCTGATGGGGTTTTAAACGTCGTTACCGGCACTGGCCCTGAAGTTGGAATGGCATTAGTCAAGCATCCTAACGTAGATAAGGTCTCTTTCACAGGCAGCACACGGGTAGGCAAACTCATTCAGCACGAATGCGCGGATAGCCTCAAGAGAGTCACTCTCGAACTTGGGGGCAAATCACCCAATATCATTTTCGCCGACGCTAATCTAAAAGCAGCGGTGCGCGGCGCGGCGTCGGGTATTTTTTACAACAAAGGCGAAGTCTGTGCAGCGGGTTCACGCGTGTTGGTGCAGCGTGAAATCTACGATGCCTTCGTTGAAGGATTGGCCGCGATGGCCGGCAAGACAACTGTCGGACCACCTACAGCGGAAGGTACGCGCATGGGGCCAGTATGTAACGCAGCACAATACGAAAAAGTTTTGGCGGCCATCGAGCAAGCGAAATCAGATGGTGCACGCTTAGTGGCGGGCGGTAATTCATTGCGGGATGAAGTTGGCGGCGGCAAAGGTTATTACATTGAAGCGACTGTGTTTGCCGATGTAAACCCTGATTCTGCCTTGGCGCAAGAGGAGGTGTTTGGCCCAGTGGTTGCAGTTATTCCGTTCGACGATGAAGCACATGCTTTAGAAATTGCGCATAACTCACGCTATGGCTTAGCAGCTGGCGTTTTCACGCGTGACATTGGGCGTGCCCTGAATTTTGCTAAGCAATTACGTGCGGGCACGGTTTGGGTAAACACTTATAACATGTATGATCCAAGCATGTCCTTCGGTGGCTTTGGTGAATCAGGCTACGGACGCGAGCTTGGCGTCCATGCTTTAGACACTTATACTGAGAGCAAGTCTATTTGGCTTAACCTCGATTGATGATTATTATTCCGTGCCTCATTGCGATTATTGCTTGCGCTACTAGCCAGCCGCAATTAGGCATGGAGCAATTTGAAAATATATCGAAGCAGGCTGCCATCATCTTAAAAGATCGTGGCAGCGGCGCTATCGATGCAAAATTTAAAATCGCTTTTAGTGACGGCCATGTAATCGTTAAGCGTGCCGACTCGGCGACGGCAAAGTTTTACTTTAGCGATAGCTCGTGGCATACTAAATATAAAATAGTAGGTGTCGCAAAAACCGAAACGGGTTATGCGGCAAAGGTTATCATGCTTAGCCACACTGAAAATAATGAGGGGCATTTGCAACAAAATGCAAACTTGCTAGTTACTTTCACCGCTGCTCCTTCATTAACTATTCATGCTGTGGCCGTACTCGACTGCGAACAACTCACAAGTCCCGAAGCGCTCTTTAAAGATATTTCGAAGCACAGTTTGGAATTTGTGAATTACGATACCATGCTGGCTCCAAGTTTAAACTACTGGCAAAAGCATATCTCTGCAACCTTGGGCCTATCCACAAAATCGCATCAAGGCATCTCACTGGCTGACGTCAACAACGATGGCCTTGACGATATTTATCTGCCACAACCCACTGGCTTACCCAACACCTTACTAACACAAGTTACACCAGGAGTGTTTGAAGATCACTCAGTCAAGTCGCAACTCGACTTCTTAGAGTCCTCCCGCAGCGCTTTATTCGTCGATTTCGACAATGACGGGGATTTAGATTTAGCGACTACGTTTCCAGGGTTAGTCGCACTATTCGCAAATGACGGGCACGGTGCATTCCGTGTCGTCAGCATGATTGATGCGCCAGAAGTGACTTCGCTCGCCGCTGCGGACTATGACAACGATGGGTTGGTCGACTTATATGCTTGTCGTTACCTAAACCCATACGAAAACCAAGCCGTTCCACAACCTTACCACGACGCCAATAATGGCCTTGAGAATATCATGCTACGCAACTGCGGTGAATTACAATTCGAAGACGTCACCGGTGAAGTCGGGCTCAATCAGAACAATAAACGTTTCAGTTTTGCTGCGTCCTTCGAAGATTACGACAACGATGGCGATCAAGACTTATATGTCGCTAACGACTACGGACGCAACAATCTGTTCCGTAACGACAATGGTAGTTTTACTGATGTAGCAGCAAGCGCTGGCGTTGAGGACATCTCTGCGGGCATGGCAGTAAGCTGGGGCGACTACGACAACGATGGGCATATCGACCTCTACGTTAGCAATATGTATTCAAGCGCTGGCCAACGCATTACTTATCATCGTAATTTCATGACTGAGGCCAGTGAAGATACGCGCCGGAAAATGCAACGGCATGCCGGAGGTAACACTCTATTCAAAAACATGGGAGACGGCACCTTTCAAGATGTATCGCAAACCAGTAATACCAATATGGGTCGCTGGGCATGGGGCTCTATTTTCTTTGATTACAACAACGACTCCCAACTTGACATTTTCGTGCCAAATGGCTTTACTACCAATGACGATGCGGACGGTGACGACTTATGAAGTTTTTTCTGGCGGCAGGTCGTGTCGCTCTCACCAGAAACTGAAATAAATGATTCTGACTACAAGGATGGTTGGCGGGCAATCAATAAGTTAATCAGCCAAGGGAAATCCTGGAGCGGCAACGAAGCCAACTGCATGTTCGTCAATTTGGGCAAGGGTGAATTCGCTAATGGCTCAGCAGTCAGTGGTTTAAACTTCGAAGACGACGGACGTAGTGCTGTCGCTCACGACTTAGACCTTGACGGAAATTTAGATTTACTCATTACTAATCGCACCGCGCCAAGATTGCGCGTGATGCGTAACCAATCTCAAACGAGCAATAGCTTTGTTCAGCTAAAACTTGTAGGCGCCGTAAACCCTGACGCAATCGGCGCTCGCGTTGAAGTTCACCTTGATGACGAGCATCAAACCGTGTTGGCACAGACACGGCGTGCTGGCTGTGGCTATCTGGCGCAAGCATCGTCCTGGTTACATTTCGGATTGAGCGACAAGGATGTGTCGCAGGTAATTGTTAAATGGCCGGATGGCAAAGTGGACTATTACGATGGCGTCCGCAAGGGCCAACGTTATGTCATCACCCAAGGCGTAACCGATGCTGCAGTACATCAATCAACAACGACATCTATTGAGGTCGAAAGAGTCAAAGGCACCCTATCACCAGCGATGCCCTTCGGGCGTATCGTGCTGCCTA
>CAXGOF010000067.1:0-8445 GCA_964011335.1 uncultured bacterium | reverse complement strand
ATTCGCCGGAGTTTCAATGATTTCTAAAGCAGTTTCTTCACGTACTGTACCTTTGATTTCGTGCTCCTGGACCCAGTCTACATCAAAGCCGAGCAAGCCACTGGATAGCAAGTGATCAGTGCAGCCGTAAATTGGGCGAACAGCAACAATGTGATTACGCACAACAGTATCTTGCATTGCGCGAATTTTCAGTGACATTAACACCGCATGAATGGCTGACATGCCTGAAGCGAAAGCGATACCAGCCTCAGCGTTTTCAAGTTTGGCAAAAGCACACTCGTAGCGGTGAACGGTTGGGTTATGCAAGCGCGCGTAAATAGGTGAGTCGGCAGCAGCGCTGCCAGCGGCAAGCGCATCAATACTGTCACGACCTGATTCGAGATCTTTTACGGGGTAAGTCGAAGATAGATCTAGCGGTGCAGCATGTACGCCCAATTCTTGAAAATCTTCGCGCCCAGCGTGGACGGCAATGGTGTCGATGTGTTTGGCCATAGAAGGTATTCTCCGTATATTCTTCGTAAAGTCCATCGAATATATGCGCAATATGCGCTATAATTGAGGTTATGGACAGAATAGACTTCGATATTTGCCGAGAACTGCAGAATAATGCTCGGTTAAGCAATAAAGAGCTCGCTGCCAAGATTGGGCTAGCGCCTTCCAGTTGCCACGAGCGTTTTAAGCGTTTATGTGCTGATGGTGTTTTAACGGGCTTCCATGCTACCGTCAATCGAGGAAAGCTAGGAGCATCCATAGAGGCAATGGTGCATGTACGCCTAGCTAAGCATGCGCGTAAAGAGGTGGATTCATTCTTTGAGCATTTGCACCAGCTGCCCGAAACAATCGCCTATTATCACATTACAGGCGAGTTTGATTACTTAGTGCACGTCGCCGTCCGCGATGCAAATCATTTGCGCGATCTGGCCTTAGATGCCTTTACAACAAGGGAGGAAGTGGCTCAAATACAAACATCTTTGGTATTTGCTGCAAAAACTAAGGCACAACGACCTTGCTTTATTGAATTTTCGTAGTAGGGTATTAATAGGGGGTAATATATATGACACAACTTAATGATTTAATAGGAAAGCAAGAGCGGGTGGTTTCGATAAGCCAGCACGCAACTGTTAGAGATGCAGCCAAAGCTATGGCAGAGGCTAATGTCGGTTGCGCCGCAATAATGGATGGCTTGAAATTAGTCGGGATATTTACGGAACGTGATATTCTTAAACGCATACTTTTGAAGAACCTCGACGTCGATACTGTCCTAATAAGTGAAGTAATGACGCGCGAATTGATTTGTGCCGGCATGTTGCAATCGGCTAACGATGCCCGGGTATTAATGGAGCGCCATCACATTCGGCACTTACCAGTGCTTAACGACAATGCCGAACTAGTCGGTGTTTTATCCATTCGTGACTTAGTTCGAGATCAGGTTACTGAAATCAAGAACTACATTGCCATGCACGAAGGCTAGTTCTTAAAGAACTTGCCGTGCCAGCGTAAATTACGCAATACATCTGGATGAAGTAGAGCCAGGATGGTTACCAATTCTAGGCGCCCCATCCACATGCCGATTGATAATATAATTTTAGATGCTGAGCCTATTTCGGCATAACTGCCCATGGGGCCAACGCTCTCAAATCCAGGACCAATATTGCCAACACAGGCTAGAGATGCACTAAATGCGGTCACGAAATCCGACCCAAGAGCTACTAATAAAAGTGCTACTATCAGGTAGGTGAGAATATAACATAGTACCAAGTTTAAAATACTTCGCAGAGCAGTGTTGGGAATAACCTTTCCGCGATGACGTAACGGCAATACTCCTCGTGGATGCAAAGTGCGGGTTAGTTCTGCCCACATGTATTTTAGCGAGAGTAGATTTCGTATTGCTTTAGGACCACCAGCTGCTGATCCAGCGCAGCCACCAATTAACATTGCAATAATTAAGAACGCGCGTGCTGATTCAGGCCATGGGTCTGTAGCGTAATCTGCGACCGCAAAGCCAGTCGATGAAATAAGCGATGCGGATTGAAATAGTCCCATGCGCAAGCTTTCAAGGCTAGGGACTCCTTTGCTAAGGATTAATGCAACGCCAATCGCTGCGAATAACATTGTCCCTAAGTAAAACCTAAACTCTCCGTCTTTAATGATTGCTAATGGTCGACGGCTAAGGCCAACATATAGCAACGGGAAGCTCATCCCACCAATAATCATGAATACGATTAGAATCCACTCAATTGTAGGGCTATTATATCCAGCAATTGAGTGCGCATGAGTTGAGAATCCACCAGCGGATACGGTGGTTAAGCCATGACATATTGAATCAAATATGCCCATGTGGCCAACGAAAAACAGAATGAGAATCTCAGCACTAGTGAGAAACACATAAAGTAGCCACAGATTGCGTGCTGATTTCCGGACTGAGGGGCTCACTATATCAGTCGTCGCATCGGAGCTTTCAGCGAACATGATTTGTCGACCAGCAACTCCGAGTTGTGGCAAGATAACAACAAAGAGGGCAATTACACCTAAGCCTCCGAACCATTGACTCATTGAACGCCACAGGAAAAAAGATTGCGTGTGCTCAAAGTCTTGAAGAATAGTTGCTCCAGTCGCTGTTATGCCAGAAGTGGCTTCAAAGAAGGCATCCACTGGGGTCAGCCCAAACATAACATATGGAATTGCTGTGAAGATAGAGATAACGAGCCATGCACCACCGACTACGCCTAAGGCTTCGGAGCGACGGAAGCTTTGGTCTTTCTCACCAGCCAAATTTAATAAAAAGCCACCGGCTAAAGTTGCCACCGCCGCTACGGCAAAGCCAATAGCTGCCGAGTAGTCATTCTCTGCTTTATAATAAGCATTGAATGTCGCCAGCAGCAGCGGAGGAATAAACGCTACGCTGTAAATGCGCAGAATTTTTCCGATAACTCCGAGTACAAGGGCGAGACGCATGCGCTATAGGTTATTAAAGAATTCGCGAGTTTGTTCAACGTGTGATGTTTGGCAGAAGACTAACAGCTCGTCGCCAGCCTGCACAATGTCTTTGCCTTGCGGGATTACAACCTTCTCATCACGCAGGATGGCGCCCACAATCGCAAATACTGGTGCACTCATTTTAGAGAGCTCGACGGGCTCAACGTTCTCGGCCATACGGAGGCGCAGAATGCGTACATCACCGTGGTTAAACTCAGCCATGAAGTCACGCTCGGACCTTAGTACTCCGCGAAGAACTGCGGTGACTGCCGCGCCAGTAGTAGAGCGCACTACATCAATGCCAACTGATTCGAACAATTGTTCGTTAGTGTAGTTTTCCGCTCGCGTAAGAATACGCTTCACGCCTTCTTCTTTGGCTAACAATGAGACCAAAAGATTTTTCTCGTCGTTGCTGGTAACGGCAATGAGTACCGGTGTGTCGCCAACATTTTCTTCGCGTAATAGGGATAAATTGGTGCCGTCGCCATGCAGTACTAAGCCTTTTAGCTGTCCAGCGATTTCTTCAGCGCGCTGGCGATCTGATTCGATAACCTTTATCTTCCAGCCGTGGTCTTCAAGTGATTCGGCAATTGCGAACCCAACCGAGCCACCACCAACAATAATTGCGCGTCGCGGGTCAGGGCCAACGTCAGTGTTGGCCATATAGCGACGAATCAAACGCTCGACGCCACCGATATTACCCATAGCTGTTAACTTGTCGCCAGCTTGCAGTAATGTTTCACCATGCGGGATATATCTTTCGGCGTCGCGTTCACACATCGTCAACACTACCCCTTCAGGTACGCCGACATCTTTAAGCAACACTCCGTCAAAACGAGAGCCAGCTTCAATGCGTCGCTTCACCAAGCGAACCTTGCCGTTTTCGAAGGCATCAGCCTCTAGAGCGCCCGGCACCATCACAATCTTCTGAATTTCTTTAGCTAGGCGTAATGCCGGAAGAATTACTTTATCGATGCCCAAAGTTTTAGCTAATTGTGCTGCATCGTTTTCATTAGTTTGTACTGCTTGACCACGTAAGAAACACACTACTTTCTTAGCACGCATCCTTTTGGCCTCGGCACAAGCAACTAAGTTGGTTTCATCGGCTTTGCCACAAGCGACAAAAAGGTCAGCGTCGAAGATACATGCTTCTTTCAACAACTTTGATGACGTTTGCGAGCCACGGAATATTTGCACATTAAGAGTGTCGAAAACAGGGTTTTCAACACTCTTAGGAATGATCATCGTGACTTCATGCTCGTGCATCAATGCTTCCGCAAGGCGCACTGCGATAGTGTCTTCACCGCTGATGGTAATCTTCATAGGTTAAAGGGTAACTTATCCGTTTCGACGATTTCCTCTGCTCAGCTTGCTTAAGTTGTTGCGGGCGTCGCGAAGGGCTACTTTAACGAGGCTTAGGTCGTCTCCGGCGCTATTCTCAGCACTCAGGATTTCTTCAGCGCGGACAATTGCGTTCCGATAAAGCTCAAGAGCGATTTCGTCTTCCGTTTTTAAGTAGTAATGATAAATTACCGCAAGGTCGTTCATAATTTGCGGATCATCCGGTTGAATGCTCAAGGCTTGCTGGTAGGCCGCAAGAGACTTCTCCGATTCGCCAGTTTCTCGATAAAGGAAAGCCAGATTGTTCCAAACATCTAAGTAGTTCGGAGCATTTGAGGTGGCCCATTCAAGAATCAGGATGGCATGGTCATAGTCTGTAAAACTCGCCAAGAAATTCATACGTTGGCATTCCGCAAGCAGGCCGTCATTCTGCGAAACGGACTGGGCATGGTTAGCACCAAAATCTTTGAGATACAAAGCGTAGTACTTGCCAGAAAAATTGTATGCCTTTTTCGCTTTGTCGTCGTCCTTGGCAGTTGATTGCATTACACCGCGCTGAAAAGCACCATCGGCTAAAAAGAAGAATGCGTTGGTGAAGGCAGGGTTCAGCTCAATGACCTTGTTGAAGTCACTATGAACGTTGCTCCAAAATTCGGCTCCCTTGTAGTAATAGGCCATGCCGCGATACCAGTAAAGCAATACGTCTTCGGGCTGTGCGTCAACAAGCATATCGAAAATCGCAATTGAATCTGCTTGCAGCCAGGCATAGACGGCCCCTGAGTCAACGCCCGCGGCATCTACTTCAGCGGCTTTAATCCACCACGCAATCGCAGCTGCTTTTTCTTCAGCATCCGCACCGCCACCGTTGACAAAAGCCGTCCATGCCACTTCGCCAAGTCGTAACAAGGGTGATGCCGTTTCCGGTGCGTTTTCGTTAGCAGCAGTAAAAGCCGCGACTGCTGCCAGGGTAAGCTCGGCAGCTTTTTCTTTATTGCCCATGGACGCTACAGAGCGTGACTCAACGAGCAGGAGGCGTCCGAACTGTTCGAAGAGGGGGGCATCGGTGGTGAACGTTTCAAGACCATTCTCGGCAGTACGGATTGCATTGCCGGTGTCACCGCTGTTAAGCAATGCTTCGGACCAGTTGACCCATACGGTGGCTGGTGCGCCTTCAAGGATGGAGATGTCTTCCCAGGCGTAAGCCACATCGCTCCAAGCATCAACTGCATTTAAGCCGGTGATTTCGCCAGCAGTAATACCGGCCTCAATTTGCTGGCCGAGGGTTACGGCAGCAGCTATTTGTTCTTCAATGGATTGCGCAGACTCTGATTGAGAGAACAGTAAAAGGGTGGTGCAGATTATCATGGTGTGTATTATCGTATTTGCTCGAGTTTGTTGCGTATCATTTTTACACCATCTCGCTCTTTGAACGGGTAGTGTGCACTGCTAGCTTTCAGCAGTTTCTCAGCATTGCCCACCTGATTTAGGCGGAAAACCTGGTAGTAAGCCAAGTTTTCGTAGGCATCGCCGACAGCTTCGTCGACAGAGCGGCGTTCTTCCTCTGGAACGTTTTCGTCCATTTCAGCTAGTAAAGCCTCGCCAATGCTAATGACCCTATGCAATTCTTGTACCGCAAATTCGTGGTGCTCATCTAAATAATAGACCGCAATCAAGGCACGGTCATTTACCGAGCGTGGATGCTCGGGGCGGAGCTCAACTAACCTCGAGTAAACATCCCATGATTCTTGATAGAGTTGAGCGGCCTCATTGTGCTGCTCGCGGCGGATTAAGGTGCCGGCCAAGTCACGAGTGAACAGTCCCAGATTGTTTACAAACAAAGCCACGCTGTCGTCGACACTACAAACCTTACGCAATAAATCGATGGCTTTCCGCATGTCGCCGGCCGAGTAAATATCGGCTATTAAATAATCAATAGCGTTGGCTAAGCTTTGATCCTCGAGCGGATCTTTTAGTGCGGATGGATTGTAGTCCATCACTTCAAAAGCAGCGGCAATAGCTGCATCGATGTTTCCTTCGTCACGAAGCATCCATACCCGTTGAGTCTTTACGATACTAATCCATGCGCGACACGAAGACTCGAAGTTGGCGTCGAGGGCAGCAGACTCTTCAAAGGCTTGTTGCGATTTATCTAACGCGGTCATGGCCTTAACAAAATCGGATGCCACGCGTGCATCACGCGCTTGCAAGTAAAGCGCTTCGCCGTAATACCATAGCACAGTTCCTCGGCTTGCTACCGTCTCGCACAACTCTTTGAGTGTGGCGGTGTGTAGATTGCGGTCGCCAAGGCACAAAGTCTTTAAGCGTTGATAAGCCACACCATAATTAGGAGAAGCCGTAATAGCATCTTTTAATATTGTAGCAGCTATTTGCTGGCGTTGTTGCCAGGTGTGAAAGTCAGCCAATTTAATACGGCTGTTATAAAGACTAGCATCGATAGCTATTGCAGCCTCAAGAGATTCAATAGCCAAATGTGGAGCCGCCATCTCATCTGCGCCAATTTGGTGCTGAGCGACTAAGCGTGCCAAGCCTATTTCCCCGATCAATAAGTGATCGTCTAAGCTGAAGTCATTGTGTGCAATCTCATACCAAGTCAACGCAAACTCCCAAGCATCAACGAAGCTACCTTGGCGTTGTTGCATTCGGGCTAGGCCACGGAATGCCGCGGGGTGGTATTCTGATTGCTGTGAGCTGGTAGCGAGGCTGAAGGATTCTTCGGCATTCGTAAGCAAATCGGCAGCAAGGGCAGGGCCAAGGGCGCCGGCTGCCTGGCGTTGCTCTAGAAGGTTAAGTGAAGCTTGCCCAAATAAAATGTTCAAGTAAACGAGTCTTTCAGCAAGCTCGGGATTATCACTGTAGATGAAGTCATCTAGTGTGTTAAGGGCCCGTTCGGGGTCACTGACCACATCTTTCTCGAGAGCTGTAAAATCAATCTCTACGAGACGATCACTCTGTGCCTCAGGGCTTGGTGCTGCGTCGGTATGCGTTTTTTCGGAAGTAGCGCAGCTGGCAAAAAGGGACATAGCGGCACAAAGAAGAATAGCTGTAATATTATGGCGGAAACTCATGGTGGAAAGCGTCTATATTATAGGCACATACGATGACGATGCACCCACACGCTACCTTTTTCGCAAAAACGTTTACCGCCATAGCTCTGCTACTTAGTTTTGGCTTAGTAGGGCAAACCTGCTCAACCCAATCGCCTGAGGAAGTTCTCGAGGGTGGTGGAGACGACAATGGCGGCGGCGGTGGGGCTGGGGGCGGCGGCGGAATCCCATTGCCCGACCAAGGGGCGTCTTCGCCTGAGCATGGGGCATTAATCTTAGACGGACGCCCGTTGATACTCGACGCACAGCCCAACGCGAAAACTGTTGACTGCCATTCGGTGATTTCGATTTACTATAGCGAGAGCATGAAGACAAAAACTATCGATAATTCTTCATTTGTATTACGCGAAAAATTGTTAGGCAATTCTGTCTCAACTAGCCAGTCCACTTGGCTAATGAGCAACCGTTTGCTGATTATTGAGCCGCAGCAGCCTTTGTCGCCAGGCACCACATATCAGTTGACTGCTGCGGTAGGCCCTGTTGACCTCGACGGCTTGGCCTATGACCCTGGGACGTCACCGGTGATTATTGAATTCACCACAGCTGCGACAGTTGAAGGTATTCCTCCAGAAATCTTGGCGAGTTATCCACTAAATGCTTCGACTAATCAGCCTAATGACAGTCAATCCGTGGTGGTTTTCTCTAAACAAATTGATGTCACAACCATTAGTATAGCGGTTGATCTTTCTAATCAAACGACCTCGGTGCCAGGCGATTACGATACAAATGCTGGCGCTGAAGCGCGTCACTCGGGTGACCGCGTTTTTAGTTTCGAACATCAAAGCGACGATAGTGATTTAAATGCTACTCTTCAGCTCGATGTGAACACCTTCATCGCTGACACGAGTCTTTTGCGCCAGTTTATGGTCAATCCTTATACAAGTAGCTGGCAAAGCATGGATATGCAGCGTCCGCAGTCTATACAGTTCGATCAAGTCAATTTTGGTCCTTTCTCTCCAGCAGCTAATTTGGCTAACTACCAGGCTTTCCCGCTCGAAGTCGT
>CAXGOF010000066.1:0-8470 GCA_964011335.1 uncultured bacterium | reverse complement strand
TTCTAAAGCGAACGCCGTCGACAGCGCCGAAGCCCATGAATACATCGACGTCTAGTTTTAGCTCGTGGTGCGCATGAATGGATGCGATTTGCGCCATACATTCAATCATGAGTACACCTGGGAACAGCGGGCGTCCAGGAAGATGGCCGCGCATCCAAAATTCGTCATCGCCGATATGGCGATGACCGACAATCAAGTTGTTTTCCAGATCCATGTGTAAAATAGAAGTGAGTTGCAAGAATTCGAAACGCTGCGGATTGCGACGCATGCATTCTTCGGCATCAAATAGGATTTTATCTAGCGGATAATCGGCAGGATTAATCAAGGTATCAGGTCGGACCATGCCCAATAATATACCGTTGCCGACCTACAGCTTGCCAATACCAATTTTGATGTCGCTGTTCTGGCCTTCAATCACCGAAGTCGTCTGCCGCGTGCGCCGCACACCGCCGCCGTAGGCAGTAAAGCTGTAGCGACCTGGGGGCAGAGCATTGAATTGGGCAAGGCCATTTTCGTTAACGTCAAGGCTTAGCCTAAAAGTAGGGTCGCTGTTTAGGCGTTCAGCCGAAACCCGCATTTTTTTGTAGAGTGTGATTTTGTCCGCGGATGAATCTCGAATTTCAATAAATACGGATGCCATGCCGAACTTATTAATAGTGAATTCCGCAAAGGCGTTGGGTGAGTTTTCACTAATATTAAGGGTTTCGGTTTTTGATAGGGGGCTATGCTCGGCGCCGACGAACACTTTGTGCTGCCCAGGGCGCACCCCTTCGATAGTGAAGCGCCCTTCGCTATCCGTGTTGGCTATTTGTGGTACGACAAAAAAGCCTTCGAGGTCATGTTGGAAACGTGAGACGACCTGTACGTTTACTGCTGGGCTGCCGACGGTGTCGAAAACGATACCGCTAATTGAAGCGGCACTGCGTAGCGCCATGCTTTGAAAGATATTTGGCCCTTCGGCGTCTAGCTTGACCTCGATATCAAAGTCCAAAATACGATCTCCGACAAGTTTTAACCGATAGCTACCGAAAGGGACATTCTCGAAAATGAAGTTCGGTTCTCCGCTTAGGCAGGCAAACTGCGCAATTTTTGAATTGGTTTCAATCTTTCTCAATTCAACAACAACTTCTGATGGCCAAATAGACCAAATGGCTGATGTGACTCGGCCGCGAATAGTTCCATGGGTGGGAGCGCGTAAAATCGCTGGAGCGATTGAGGTCTCTGGACCTTCGTAAATGCCTGGCTGAACAGTTTCACTACCGGCATTGCTTTTGGCCATTGGAGGTGCCGGCGCGTGCTCATCGGCCACATTTGCGTCGCCCTCTAGGACCAAAGCCAGCACACCGACAAGCAGTAACAACAACATTGGAACTAGCCAAGAGTGTTTATCACTAAAGAGGGTGGAGTTACTGCTCACGCGACCTTAATCTTACACAAAGACAACTGTCTCCCAACCATAAATCATGCTCACAAAACGCATTCTTTCTTTCTTTGCCGCTACATTGAGTGTAGTGGCAATCTCTTTCGCTTCATTTCAAGGTTCTTCCGAGGATCAGAAGGTCATTGTCCTTGGCATGGACGGAATGGATGCCGGCTATGCTGCAAAATGGATGGACGACGGCGAGTTGCCCAACTTTTCGCGTTTACGTGCTGAGGGTACCTTTGCTGAGTTTATGCCAGCAAATCCTGCGCAGTCGCCTGTTTCATGGGCGTCCATTAACACCGGGGTCAACCCTGGGAAGCATGGTATCTATGATTTCATTCGTATTATTCGTGGAACACGTAGTAATCCAGTGTTGCCTACAGTTGGCTTTCAAGAGCCCGTGAAAATCAGTGCGTTAGAAGCTGGTTTGCCGTACTCTGACCTGAAAGACTTCTTTCCGGTTCTCGGAATAGGCCTACTGCTTGCTGCAGTAGGTACGGTGCTCGTGACCAGGAAGAAAGTGGCCGTCGGTGTCTTGCTCATTGGAGTTGGCCTAGGTGGTGCTGGATATTTTTATTTTTCATGGCAAAGCGCTTATCCTGAGGGCAAGGTGTTCCCTACATACGAATCACTGAACTTGGCCGATAACTTTTGGGTGAACCTTGACAATGCCGGCGTACCCTTTAGAGGTCAAGGAACAATCGTTTCCTACCCAACCGAAGAGTTGAAGCACGGCAAATTGGTCGCCGGCTTAGGCGCACCTGATGCACTTGGCGGCCTGAACTCGTCGGCGATTTACACGACTGCAACCGAGCGCGTCACTTCACGCAAAACGATTAAGCCAACGCTGGACGGTAAATCTTCGAGCACGGTTAAGATTTTCTTGCTCGACGATAAGATGTCGTCGAAAATTAATGGCCCAAAAAACCTGACTTTAAATCATTACAAAGACAATACCGGAAGGGTGGGCTTGCTCAGTGAAATCGGTGAAGTCTCCACCAGTAATTTAGGGAGGCCTATTCATCCACCAACGACAGTCGACCTGTCTGTAAAATGGAATAAAGGTCAAAGTATTGATCTAACTGTTGATGGTGTTACTCAAAACGTAGCACTGAATACCTGGTCAGAATTTTACCAAGTAGAATTCGTCTGGAATTCAAAATTCAGCACCTGGGCGTTAGTGCGACTCTGGGTTGAAGAGCGCGAGGGCGAGTTAGAGATTTTCGCTTCACCGCTTCAGGTTGATCCTGAGCATATAACTCCAGGTAACCGTACCTCGCATCCGGCTACATTTGCTAAAGAGATTCAAGACGAAATTGGTCGATTTGAAACGCTGGGTTGGGCTTGTCAGACTCACGCGGTTAAGGATGCCGAATTGTCAGATGACGCCTTTTTAGCTGATATCGAGTTCACTCTCGGCTGGCGTAAGAAAATGCTTGAGGCTGCCGTTAAAGCTCAAGACTGGGAGGTGTTATTCCACTTTTTTGGGACACCCGATCGCATTTGCCATATGTTGATGAATCACATGGACCCACGGCATCCGCAGTATGATGAAGCGGCTGCTAGCCGTGTTGTGCATTACTTCGGGCAAGACTTTCCGCTTAAAGATTCAGGGTTGGTCATTTATAAAGAGATGGACAAAATTGTTGGCTGGTTACTCGACGAAGTATTGACCGACAGCGATGTGCTGATGATTGTTTCCGATCACGGATTCGATTCATTCCGTCGCCAGGTCGATCTTAATGCTTGGTTGGCGCACGAAGGCTTCATGACTATCGACAATCATAATCGTGTTGCGATGCCACTAACGGCTAAGCAAATGCAAAAGGGCACGCTAAAGTTCGTCGACTGGAACGACTCTCAGGCTTACTCGATTGCTATTGGTAAAATTTACCTTAACATCAAAGGTCGCGAGGCTAAAGGTATCGTTAAACCGGAAGAAGTAGATGCCTTATTAGCAGAGATAGAAGCGCGTTTGTACGAAATGGTTGATCCAGAATCTGGAGAGAAGATAGTCAAAAAAGTTTATTTGCGTGACGATTTGTACAGTGGTAAATATGTGCAAAAAACGGAAGAAAGTGCGGAGACGAGGGCGCAGGAAGGCGCTGCTGAAATAACCATCGACTTCGTTAGTGGTTATCGCGCTTCCTGGGGTGTCACGAGCGGCGGGATCACTCTGGTAGATGGCGTTGATGAAAACGGCGATACTATCGCGGTGGCCGGACCTTACGTCAGTGACAACGATTACGCGTGGTCAGGGGACCACTGTGGTGTGGACATCCACGCGGTGCAAGGCGTGTTTTTCTCAAACCGTCAAACAGCATTGCCCGAAGGTGATGTACATTACGATTCGACTCACTTGGCGCCAACGGTTCTTGATCTAAAGAGCGTTGTTATACCAAGCGATTACGATTCACGCCCGCTGATAGTTAAGTAATAAACTTAACTACTCGCTGTGTCCATAGACGTAGCGCGCGAACAACTTACGCACTTCCTCGTTGCCACTTTCGGCGACGAGGAAGTTTTCCATATCTGCTGTTGATGCAACATGGCCGGTATACTTTTTATAGAAATCGGACATATGTTGATGCAGCTCGTCGGCGCCAAGTAAATACGCTAGTCGTCCAAAGAAGACGGCACCTAATGAGTAAGAAGCGCCCGGAGTGATGCGATTGTAGGGATTGTTCGATGACAAAGTAACCGGTTTGCCTTCCTTCTGTACCACGCGTTTATTCGGCCGGCGTCCGTCAGCAAAATACACAGTGAACGCTTCATCCCACCAACCGTCATTTTGCGAAGCTGGTTTTACACCACGGCCGAACCAACTATGAAAGATTTCATGGTCGAGTGCGCCGAGGGCGGTGGTGGTAGCGCCGTCGTATTCCATTGATCGGTTGCCTTTCCAGACGTAAACGATGCAGTCATTGCCGTGGTCCCACTTACCCATCGACTCGCTGTATTTACGTAAACTGATGGCTGTTTCGTTTAGCACATGCACCGCAGAAGTTGGCGCATCTTTACGGCAGTAGACGTCAATACGCATTTCTTCGCCATTAACGTCACCTTTCTCTGAAAGGACATCTACTTCACTAGCTGGCACCACCACAATCATATGTGAAAATGCGGTAGAGGTCTCGGGGAAGCGTAGTTGCCAATCGTGTTCTGCAACAACAGTTGTGGCTCCGTTAGTGATCATTAAATGTTCACTTTCTGCACCGACTAGTTTGAGATCGACATTGAGCGGATGTTGGTCGTAAAGCAAGTTTGCTGGGAACCACTGCTCGGCATAGCGCCCGGGGTTCAAGTCAGAATACCAAGTGTCGAAAGTCATACCTGCCTTATCCCACTTAATATTGATTGCTGCTGGCGATGATGGCTTGCTGAGGGTGTATTCGAGGTGTAAAACATTTACCACTTTCATCGCGCACTCGCTTTCAATAATACGCATGGTTCCAGTACCTTTGCCGAAATCATGGGCTGCCAACTTGGTGATATCGATATCTTCGCCATTGAGTGATGCCGAGGTAATTTCTTGCCGCAAATCGAATAACGGAAAACCCTTTTCACCAATCATCTTGAAGTTCATATCAGAAATAACGTTGACGCTCTTGCTCGAAAAATCAAATACCATTTGCGAATCAACGCTAAGAATGTCAATCGGGATCCCGCGCAGACCATCAACCTCGATGGCCGGTGGGGCATAGTCGTTGTTCGATTGTGCTGAAACAGAAGTAGCGCTAATAAGCGTGATGAGGAAGGCTAGGGATTTGCTCATGGCGAGTATTATAAGGTGCGCAAGTAATCAATGATTTCTTGTCGCTGATATTGATTAAGGGTCGTAATCGGTGGCATGGTTTTATAACCATCCGTAATCATTTTATGCAAAATGTCATCGTTTCCCTTAAGGGATGCGATACCAACCAATGAGGGGGCTAACTTGTCAATGCCTTGGGCATCCGTATTGTGGCAAGAGGAGCAAGTTTGCATGAAAACGTCAGGTGCGCTTGGCGCTGGCTTAGTCGTGGCTGTACCGGAGTCGCCAGCAAGGGTGTTCTGCCATGCGCTGAGGCCACCGGCATCACGGATGCGCTGAGTGGCGCGGTGTATTTGTGGATTATCCTCTGCCGCAACCGAGGCCATCAACTGTAGTCCAAGTACTTGCTGTTGTTGATTGGCAGATTCAAGAAATGCCAAGACGCTTTCAGCTTTCAGCCGACCATGTGCTTCTAGAGTACGCGCTGCATGGATGGAGTTACTATTGCGCAGAGCCGCAATCGTTACGGCGCTTAAGTCCTCACCGTCAACAAGTAAGCGTTGCGCAGTATCACGGTACCACTTATTGGGATGGTTTAACAGTTCCACTAATTGTGCAGGTGTGGCATCTCCGGGGCTTACAACCGTGTTTTTTTGAGTTGCTGCTATCTTTGAAATTTTCCAAATGCGTCCGGTGCTACCGGCTTTGTCTAAACCCATTTTCTCTGAGTACTTGCGCAAATACGAAGTTAAGAAAAGTTTATGCTGAAATAGGCCACGGTTCATATCCACGACATAAATCGCATCTTCCGGGCCGCCAAACATGTTGACCGGTCGAAAGCGTTCGTCGGTGGAGGTGAGTAACTCGAATTCTTCAAGCACCGCGCCGCTAGCTGTCACAGAAGTGCAATGAATCAAATTGCCACATGGCTCGCAATTGTAGGCATTGATTACGCTTTCGCCTTCGACATACGGGCCGCAGCATCCCGTCCATTGTTGTAAAAAACCTTCGCTATCTAGAGTATTAGAGCGATAAGCGCGGTTTACTCCGAACGACTGTCGCGCCGGGTGTGGGCGCTGCGCACTAATCGATTGTTGCAACACTTCTGATTTAAAGTCATGCTCCTTGCCTGCGAAATAATGTGCGGGTAATTTATCGAAGAACATCGGGTGCGAATTATGGTTGTAGAATTTGCGCCCATAGCGATCTTCGGCTAGTCCCCATTGCGCGCCAATGTAGTTTGGCTCGGTGCTAAGTTTTCCGTCTTGCCATTTCCAGCGCTCATTGTGCTTAGCGAGATAGATGTAGTTGTCGAGGCTGCGCAACATGTTGTTAGGTGCGTGTTCGGGCGAGGCGATGCCAATTTCGAAACCAGACTTGATGACAGTGCGTTTATCAGCGACTAAGTCGTCATTGGTGTCCTCGCACAGCAGCAGATTTGGTGGAGATAAAATCAACATACCTTCTTTTACGGGAACGATGCCTCGTGGCAAGATGAGGTCATTTAAATATTCCGTGCGCGTATCGAGCACACCATCATCATCACTATCTGTAATCACCGCCACGCAACATCGGGCGTCACTTTCTGCGGCGCCCGTTGGCTCGAGCATATAAGTGGTCATTTCAACCACCCACAGCCGTTGGCGCTCGTCCCACATTGCAATCACCGGGTCAACGACCAAAGGCTCTGCAGCGACCAATTCAATTTTATACCCTTCCTTTAAGTGAAAGGTTTTAAGCTGCTCTGCAGCTGTTAAGATAGGTGAAGGCGCTAGTTCACTATCGAGGTACCTTTGCTCCTGTACCTCGCCGTCTTTGTCGCCATTTTGTAGGGCAAACATACTAGACAGTAAGGCTAGGGTGGTTAACATTTACGCATGCTACCCAAGCTAAGTATACTTGTCATCAGTCTTTCTGCGTGTGTGTCGCCACCGCAGGAGCAAACCAATTTCGTTGCACAGCTAACGGCAAACTCAGTTGAGGATTGGATCCAGGTTGGAGGTGAGGCTACTTACACAGTCACTGACGGTACCGTTCACGGCGTCGGTGCCAGCGGTGGCAACGCATTTTTGCATTCGCCACGTGCCTACGCAGATTTTGAATTGACTTGCCAAGTAAAGATGGCGGCTGGTGGCAACAGTGGTATCCAAATCCGCTCTGCAATGGATGGGAATCGCCTGCGTGGTTATCAAATTGAAATTGATGGTAACGCACGCGCTTATACCGGAGGTTTATACGACGAAGGGGGACGGGGTTGGCTGCAGCCACTTGAAGGCGATGGTTATGCTGCTGCACGTGCGGCGATGACTTTGGGAGAGTGGACGGACTTTAGAATTTTGGCCGTGGGCGGTCATATTCAAAGCTGGATTAATAGCGTGCCAGTTTGCGATGCTTACGACGATGCACTAAGCTCGGGCATCATTGCTTTTCAAGTCCATAACGGCGGCGTGACGGATGTTAAATGGCGCGACATTAAAATTCGCGAGATAGTGCCCATAAAAAAAAAGCCAAGTACTAAACCACGCACTTGGGTTAGCTCAACAACTTGGGCGAATCGCTTATCTGACTGGCGGTTGAATGGCGAACGAGCTGAGTGTGTCGAGGGATCTCAGAAGTATCCGCTACGCACTTTGATGACTCTTGACCAAAGCTTGAGCGCCAAAGTAGGTACGCATCGTTTTAGCGTGATGATTGATGGCACCAAAGACTCTGAAACTTACGATGGCTTTGGTGGAGTCGTTATGGGCGTGGGTGGCGATGATGTCGATTATCGATTGTCGGCGCAGGTTCATCATCGTCCGGCGACTGATGGCGGATTATTGGCCACATTGAATTTAAACGGAGACATCGCCCTGTACGACAATTCGCAATCTAATGGGAAAACAGGTCGCTGGTCCATTGGGGGCGCATTGAAAGAGGGCGAGCTGCAGCAATTGTGTCTAGGGCAAAGCCTTAGTCATTCGGCCTCAAACGAAGCATTGCGTTTGCAGGTTGATGTCGAGGTTAATGATATAGATGCAACCGTAATGCTGACTTCATACCAAGGGACTAGCGATACCGTGGTGTCTAATTGCACTGCTACCGGTGTTGCACATCACCAAATCGATGGCTTGTTTGGCTTGGTTTCGCATTTAGGCGCCGATGGGGCCGGCTATGCCTTTAGTGCATTCAGCAACTATGGCGAGCTAGGTAGTCAGCAGCGCGCTCACGATTTTGGCCCTGTAGTCGGTCTGCAGTACACACAAACGGCGGGGCGAGTGCGCTTGAATGCACAACTCGTGCCTTTAGAAAAC
>CAXGOF010000065.1:0-8477 GCA_964011335.1 uncultured bacterium | reverse complement strand
ATGGACGGACACCCCTGACCAAGCGCATTGCATTCAGGAGATTCATGATGACTTATCGCAAGCGCGCCCAATGGACCGTTTGCTTTGCGGCGACGTTGGTTTTGGGAAAACAGAGCTCGCGGCACGAGCAGCATTTCGCGCGATAATGTCGCGCAAGCAAGTTGCGTTACTGGTGCCAACCACTGTGCTTGCTGAGCAACACTACCAAACAATGTCGCAACGATTTGCCGATTGGCCAGTGCGCATTGAATTACTTTCGCGCTTAGTTAAGCCTACGCGGCAACGCGAAATCATAAAAGATTTGCAAAATGGAAATATCGACTTTGTCATCGGCACTCATCGGATCCTGTCAAAGACCGTCAACTTTAGCGACTTAGGGTTAGTCATCATCGACGAAGAGCAGCGCTTTGGTGTCCGCCATAAAGAAATACTAAAGGAAAAGCGCGAACAAGTTGATGTTTTAACTTTAACGGCAACTCCTGTGCCACGAACTTTACATATGGCAATGGCTGGCATTCGCGACATTAGTTCGCTGAGCACAGCGCCAGTCGGACGCCAAGAAGTTCACACCGAAATTCGTCACGATGACGATACTTTGCTAATCGCCGATGCTATTCAGCGTGAATTGGCGCGCGGCGGCCAGGTTTTCTTTTTGCATAATCGCGTAAAGACTTTAGACCTCGTTGCTGAAAAAATACAACGCATGGCGCCGAGTGCAAAAATCATCGTTGGTCACGGCCAAATGGGCGCCGGCGAACTTGGTCAAACCATGAAAACTTTTATTGAAGGTCGGGCCGACATCCTATGTGCGACAACAATTATTGAAAGCGGTTTAGACATCCCAAATGCAAACACGATCTTTGTCGATCAAGCACAGCGCCATGGCCTAGCCGACATGCACCAACTGCGCGGACGTGTTGGGCGCTCTAATCGCCGCGGCTATTGTTATTTATTAGTCCCTAAAGGTAAGCCGCTGCCTTTAGACGCCCGCCGTCGCCTCAAAGCGATTGAGGAAATGCGTTACTTAGGCGCAGGTTTCCAATTGTCGATTCGCGACTTAGAAATTCGCGGTGCCGGCAATTTGCTTGGCGCCGAACAGTCCGGGCACATCAACGCGGTGGGTTACGAGACCTATCGGAGGCTGTTGCGCGATGCCGTAGCGCGCATGAAGAAGGACAAAAAGCATTTACGCAAAATACGCCATCAAAACCCGTGCGGGATAAACATCGGCATAGACGCTTCGATTTCTCCCGAATATATTGCTTATGAATCGACGCGCATTGAAATGTTGCGCCAACTCGATAAGGTCCGCGACGTGAAAGGTGTCGAATCTTTTATGCAAACTGCCCGCGATCGCTTCGGCCCTCCTCCCGCCGATCTTCGAGCTTTGGCCAATTTGTTCTATCTCAAACACTCTCTCGGCAAGGCCGGTTTAAGCTCAATCCAATTCGTTGACAATTATCTAGCTTGCACTATTCGTGATGCCCAGCGCTTTGAGCGTAGTTTTGCTAAATGCGGTATTGAGTTCCGCATGATGGCGGTCAATAAAGCCCGCTGGATGCTGCCAAGTGGGCAAATGAGCTCCGAGCAAGTTCTTGAGCTATTGCTGCGCACAAGTATGATATTGCCGTGAAAATTTCTCAGATACTTTTAGTTTTAGGCGCTCTCCCTTATATTGCGCCAGCAGCAATTGCCCAGGAATCTGGGCTAGCTAATGAAACCGTTATCATTCAAGTTAATGACCACTTAATCACCAAGGCTGACATCATGGATGAGGCGCGCCGGCTCCTTCATCAAAACCCGCTCATGGCGCAACAAGCCAGCGAAGTTCGGGCTTATACTAATTTGGTGCAGCAAGGCCTATTGCTTCAAGCTGCTGCTGAATTGGCGGTCCCACTCAAGCAGTACTTTGCTCTAGCAGATGAGTTTGTGTTGAAAGAAATAGAGCGCGCCGGCTCCATGAATAACTTCTTGTTAGAAAAAAACAATGAGTTAGGCATCCTAGAGATTGAAGAGTTTCGTGATTACATCTATAACAACTTCGTTTATACCCATGTACTGAGAATAGTCGCGGGCAGTCAGCAAACCGCCGGCAAGGGCTTCCGTGTCATACTTGAGCCATCGCCCAAAGAAATTCGCCATGCCTACAAAGAAAACCATGAATACCGAATGGCGCCGGCGATCCTCAAATGGAGTTACCTCAAATTTTACCAGAAAGGTGACAGTGCCCAGGCGCACAAGGACATGGTAGGTAAAGCATTAACGGACTTAGAGAATGGCGCAATCAGCATGCAGGAATTGATTGATTTAGCTGACGATGCCATTGCTAACACCGGGCAGCCAGAAGATACTGCTGCCTGGGTTCTCGATTTTGTTTCTAGCGCGAGCACGGGAGCATACAAAATCGGGCCAAAAAGCAACTTTGGCTCACAGGGCACCGTGTCCCTGGTTGTTATCACTGAGAATACCCCGCCAAAAGAGTACCCCTTTACTGAAGCGCAGAGCATTATTGCTAAGCGACTAATGGGCGAAAGAAGGATAAAGGTGATAGACGATTTCTTCAAAGAAACAGCCACGAAAGCCAATATTTGGGTCACGGGGGACATCCCCGGGCTTAAAGATTTTATCTCACAGATGATTGGTCGAGATATCCTTACCAATACCTCCAGCAAGAACTCCGAAGAGCTGTAAAATATTGCAGCTTCTGTGAACCGCAGCGCTTAGTTGCCCGTTTGCCTTAAGAATAATGAATAAAAGCCACGACGAACTAAATTACGAAGACGAGTTGCGCCCATGGGAGGTCGAAACTACATTTAACGATGTTTTAGCCCAGCAATTAGCACACGCGCCGTACTTCATCGCTTCTATAGTCCTGCACTTTTTAATCGGCCTCATTGTTGCCGGTATTATGGTGCTGACTGCCAAGTCAGAGGAGGAAGTGCCTACGCTAGTGGCAGCCCCGCCTCCTCCTCCACCAGAGATCGAAGAAGAGGAAGAGCCTGAGCCTGAAATCATCGAAGAGCCAATCGAAGAGCCGGTTATCGTCGAATCTGACCTAGAAGAAGTGGTCGAGCAAGAAACGTTACAAGAAGATGGCGACCCTGACATGAACTCCGATGCCGCCTTTGACTCCGATGCCTGGAACAACGACGTTGGCCTTGGTGGTGGTGCTGGCGGTAAAATGGGTGGCCGTGGTGGCCGTGGTGGCGGCGGTGGTTCAAAGACCGAAGCTGCTGTGCAAGACGCGCTTAAGTGGTTACGTGATCACCAGTCTCCATCAGGCTTCTGGGATGCTGACGAATTCATGTACAACGACGTTTACCCTGATAAACCCCAGTCGGATGGCCACGGCAATCCAGTAGTAGATGTTGGCTTGACTGGCCTTGCATTGTTGGCTTTCCTCGGGAACAACCAAACCATGGATAAGGGTAAGTTCAAAAACGTAGTGAAAAGCGGCGTCAATTGGTTGAAGGACCAGCAAGGCGACGAAGGTTTGTTTGGCGAAGAAGTCGGTAACCCAACTCTGTATAACCAATCCATCGCTGCCATGGCATTGGGTGAAGCATACTACTTCTCTAAGCAGTCTCCGCTACTTAAGCGTCCAATGAAAAAAGCGATACAAGTTTTGGTCAAGGCACAAAACCCATACAACGCTTGGCGCTACTCGCTCGAGCCAAACAACGACAATGACTCATCGATTACTGGCTGGATGGTATTCGCTCTTAAGACTGCAAAAGAGAATAAGATGAGTATCGACAAAGGTGCTTTTGATGGCGCCGAAAATTGGTTTAAAACAATGACCGACGTTAACACTGGGCGTACAGGTTACGCTTGGGGTGATGGCGGCGGCGGCGTCGGCTCACTTCCGTCACGTCCTGCCAAATACATGGACAAGTTCCCTGCTAGCAAATCAGAGTCTTTAACAGCCGTGGCTTTACTGTCACGCATCTTTATGACGGACAGCAAGGAAGTCACAAAATGGACTGAGCATCCGCAATACGACATGCTGAAGAAGCAAGCCGAGTTGATTTCATCAAAGCCTCCTAAGTGGGACGAAAACGATGGTTCAATCGATATGTACTACTGGTACTACGGCACCTTCGCTATGAAGCAATGGGGTGGTAAGCTCTGGGAGGACTGGAGAAAAGCCATCGAGAAAGCTTTGATCCCGACTCAGAGAAAAGAAGACAAAGAAGATAACTACTACGGTTCATGGGATCCCGCTGGTCCTTGGGGCGAAGAAGGCGGACGCGTCTACTCAACCGCAATATGCGCGTTGATGCTTGAGGTTTACTACCGTTACGCTCAAGTACTTGGTGCTCGCTAATCGTTTAGCAAGTATAAAAAAACAGCCCGGGCAAATCGCCTGGGCTGTTTTCGTTTGTAGGGTATTCGTTTTAGCGAATGCCGTTTACTGCGCGGGCCAAGATTGACTTCTTGCGAGCAGCGGTGTTTTGGTGGAGTTGATTCCACTTAACGTTCTTGTCAATCATCTTAATAGCTAATTGCATGTTTGACTCGGCTGATTCTAAATTGCCTCCATCGACACTTTTTAGAGTGTTGGCGATGTATGTACGCATAATAGAGCGACGGCCGCGATTGCGCTCGCGACGCTTGAGGCTTTTCTTGAGAGAAGCTTTTGCTGATTTAGTATTTGGCATGATTTAGTATCCCAACAAAATTGGGTCGAATATTCTAATAAAATCACACCAAAGCGCAAGCTATAGATTAAGAATCTTCGCCTAAAGCGGCTCGGCGGAAGGCATCAGTATCGAGGCCTGAGGCTGTCTCGTCGCTGTACTCCTTACTTTGCAGAGCTTGCTCAGCTGCCAAATTCTTGCGAGAGCGCATGGCTGCAGTATCTCGCGGATTGATCTCGAGCGCCGACTGATAGTGGCCGAGAGCATCTTCAATATTGCCCTGAGCAGCCGACAAATCACCTGCTGTGCGGGCAGCTGGGCCTGAATGGGGCGCTAAGGCGCTGTAAACGCCTAGCGCCGCTCCTGCATATCCGGCTCGCTCGAGAGCATCAGCCCACAAGATGCCTTTGTCGACAGAGTGTGCATCGCGCATAAAAGATCGGCGCATAGACCGCGCCTCGCCGTCAGGGTTACGGATTAGTTTCTGGAATTTAGCTGCCACAGAAGCCGGCAAAGAGCTGATTTTACCTAGAAACTTTGATTTATCGGCAGCGGTATCTAGGACCGCTTGCGACAACAAATTGGCAGCACGCTCATCGCCAGGGGCAAAATCGAGCACTTGATCACATAATTCGGCAGCAAAATCAGGCTGACCCTTCTCTAATGCTTGCTCTGCTCTATCTAGGTGTTTCTTTAAGTTCATAATGCGTTATCCTATAGGCAGAAATAATCCACCATGGACATTGTACTCTACCCAGACCCTCGCCTGCGTGCGAAAAATAAAGCCATTGATAGCTTCGATGACGCGCTTGCTAAGACCGCCCGCGAGATGTTCGCCTTAATGTACGACACCAAAGGTGTTGGCTTGGCCGCTCCGCAGGTTGGGCTGAATGTTAAATTATTGGTTTTCAATGCGACCGGCAATCCTGAAAATTCTGAAAGTGAAATAGTGCTCTGCAACCCCACTATTAAATCGAAAAGCAAAAATAAAGAATCCGCTGAAGAAGGATGCTTGTCGTTCCCGCAAATATTTGGCAATGTCATGCGGCATGCTTCGATTGTTATTGAGGCGCAAAACTTGCAAGGCGAAATTTTTGAAGTTGAGTTAGATGACTGGCAAGCACGGATTTTTCAACACGAAAATGATCATCTCGAAGGCATGTTGTTTATTGATCGCATGACGCCTGCCAGTAAAGCTATGGCGAAGAACTACTTAGCAGAGATGCGTGAGGATTACGACGCGGATGCAAATACTTAAGCCAAGCGACCTCCCCGCTAATTTTTTTAAGAACGGCTGCGTTGCAACGGTTGGCGTCTTTGATGGCGTCCATTTAGGTCACCGTCATGTTTTGCGGCAAGTGATTGATAGTGCTGCCAAACGCAAGTGCACAAGCGTAATGGTTAGTTTCGCCCATCACCCAAAATCAGTTCTACTTGGGCATGCTCCGGAAACGATAACCAGTCTTGAACACCGTTTACGCCTTTTCAGCGATTGTGGCATTGATGCCACTTTGGTCCTAGAGTTCACTGAAGAGTTGCGGGCATTAACCGCTACAAAATTTGTTAAGCAATATTTAATTGCCGGCTTAGGTTTGCAAGAATTAGTTTTCGGTTTCGACTCAAAGTTTGGCCATGACCGCGGAGGCAATCCTGAGTCGTTAGGCCCGTTGTCTCAAGAGTTGGGCTTTTCAATCACCGAAATTGAACCGTTGCGCATTAATGGCCGCGCAGTTTCAAGCACTGCAGTGCGTGAGGCTGTACAACTTGGCGACTTGGTGGGGACTGAAAGGATGTTAGGCCGCCCGGCGTCGATCCTCGGGACAGTAGTCGCCGGCGACAAACGCGGACGCCAGCTTGGTTTCCCAACTGCTAATTTACGATTGCATCACGAGCTTAGCCCTCCTCGCGGAGTTTATGCTTGCATGATAAAAATAAATGGCGGCGACGAGCTACTGGCTGGCGCGGTCAACTTAGGTATACGCCCTAGTTTTGATAATGCAGAGCCCAGTATCGAAGTTCATTTGATAGATTTCGACGGCGATCTTTATAGCAAAACGCTTGAAGTTTTCTTTTTAGAAAAATTGCGAGAGGAGCGTAAGTTTGACGGGGCCGACGACCTGCGGCGTCAAATTACGCTTGATGTAGGCTCTGCAAAATTGGTTTGCGCACAATTTATTAGTAGTAAAAGCTAGAGCGACGGTGTATTATTTTGCCCCTACGACGGGGGGATAGCTCAGTTGGTAGAGCAGAGGATTGAAAATCCTCGAGTCGGCGGTTCAAGTCCGCCTCTCCCCACCAAAACTAAACCGGCGACTTAATTGTCGTCGGTTTTTGTTTTTGTACCGCCTGCCATCATTGCTGCCAATTCTGGCGCAATGGTTGTGCCTGAAGCTGATTTAACTTCTTGCACTGCTGGTTTTACCGGAACTGGCTCAGGAGCTGGTTCGGGAACAACTTCTTTAGCTACTGGCTCCGGCTCTTCCACCTTAGCCTCTTCAGCTAAGTTTTCGGCGGCGCTTTCTTCTGCCTCTGGCTTTTCAGCTTTTGGCCTACCACGACGTTTCGGCTGACGCTTAGCCTTTTTCTTATTAGCGACCGCCTCCTTATCAGTTGAAGATTCAGCTTCAGCCCCGCCGTTTTCGGCAGATTCTGTAACTTCAGAAGTTTCTTCGCTATCGCCCTCTTTAGCAAACTTAGTTAACGGTAAAGGCTCAACAAGTTTGGCCTTGCTGGCTTCTTCACTGGTATTTTCTTCATCAGCGTTCTCTTCGTTTTGCTCGCCTTCGGATGAACTGCGGCCTCCACGACCACGTCCTCCACGGCGGCGACGTCGACGCTGAGGCGTTTCATCACCCTTTCCATCTAAATCGACACTGCCTAACTTCTTAGCGGCTTCTACGTTTTCTAGAGGAATTTCGTCCTCTGGTATTTCACGATTTTCTTTTATAGATGACCGTGATGATGAAGTGCTGCGGCGTCCATTATTACGACCGCGACGATTATCGCCTTCTTTAAGCGGCTCGATCTTCGGCGGCGTTGGTTTGCCAACCAACTCTTCGCCCAAGAATACGCTGATGAAATCTTCGACCTCGTCGAGAGACATCAAAGTCATATCGAGCATGTCGGTTGCACGCTTACAAGTAGCCGCATCGGGTGGACGAATAAGCAACAAGCCCGCTGAGGTGCGGTCGGTGCCAAAAGTCTTAACCAAGCCGCGGAAACGCGCGCTGTAATCTTGCCAATGCCCGGTTTTACATTCAATCCATACAAGGCGTCCATCAACACAAGCCATTAAGTCTGACTCGAATTCGCGACCATCGCTAAAAGAGCCTTTAACGTTGTACATCAACTGGAATTTTTCCGGGTTGATTGACGCGCGCAGGCGTTTGCCCATAATCGCACTAACGAAAATTTCTAGCCATCCGCCTGTCAAGAACTGAGCAATTTCCCCGTCTTTCGTTGGAATAACACGCAGCTGCCTTTTAGGCGACCGGTGGTAGTAAAAATCTTTGAGCATGCCATGGCGATGCAACAAAGTGCCAAACTGGACGGCAGCCGACCTCTCAGCTTGTGACATGTGGTCAATATCAATACGCTGACCACGGCCGTTTGCCACACAACGCTTTAGCTTCTCGTAAAACGGGCTCAGTGCTGTGAAGTGAACTCCGAGGTGGCGAGAGAGATGCTCGAATGCCTCGTTGAGATTGATATCGTCATGACCCTCGTAAACCCAAATGTCGCGTTTCGCTAGGTAGTCGACCAGCAGGCCTACTGGGGCACCGTCTGGTATAGGCTTACGTTCGCGCGGTTTGCGCGGCTCCGAGCCACGAGAAGTCC
>CAXGOF010000064.1:0-8571 GCA_964011335.1 uncultured bacterium | reverse complement strand
ACCGCGCTAAAGTGTCACCAGGATAAAATACTGCGGTCAACCAAGAAAGCGCGATTAACACCGATTCAGCGTCAGTAATCGCAACTCCGCCGTGACTGCCGGCCTGCACATCAAGTTTGCGTAATTCATCTTGAATCAGCGCTAACATAGAGTTTTGCCGTACCAAAATCGCAATAGACTTAGACGGCGCTTGTTCGTGTAGTTTTGCCGCGCGGGCAGCTGCAGCTTTAGCCAACGCCAACTTCTCACTTATAGTGTCGGTTTTCTCTACTTCAAAGAGTAGGGCGCAGCCGGCTATGTTCTTAGCAGCCACATGCTTCTCGTAATCAGCGGTCCAAGCGTTAATCGCAGTGGCGACTTCTTCGCTGCTGGGCACCAATTGAGTTGCTTTGCCAAACACCAAGTCAGTAGTGTCTAAAATAACCGCGCTGGAGCGGAAGTTTTTTTCTAAGGTACTTTGTTCTACGCAGCCACCTTGAGTATTTTTTTGCGACCAATCTTTGAATCCAGATAGTAGGCGAGAATCACCTGATCGCCATCCATAAATGGCTTGCTTGGTGTCGCCTACAGTAAAGAGCGATCTTTGCTGTTCAATGCTTGCGCTGATTTGTGGTTGTAGAATACGCCACTGCAAAACAGAAGTATCTTGGAATTCATCGAGGAGTAAATCTAATGCGCTATCGGCTAAATCAATACGCTGTTCAGCAACGGCGCTGGCAATAAGACGAGTAATGTCGCTGAAGCTAAATAATCGCGATTGTTGTCGTAGGGAAAGTAGTTCATTTTGTACATCTTTGAACAAGCGGGCATATGTTTTGTTGCGCGCTATGACTTGTTGTGTGGCAACGCTGCGCGCGTAATCGAGAACGAGAGGGCACAACTCAACCCAATCATCGTGAATAGGTTTCTTATACCATAGGTTGTCGGCATAGACGCTGTGGTGGACCATCGCTTTGACATTTCCATCACTGATAGCGTCGATCATTGTCTTAGTTTTAGATTCCGCGCCTTTACGCTCAATGATGTTGTTGATGCCATCTAGTTTCCCTAACAATAATTCGGAGGAAACATTCGTAGCGAAAGGCGAGATGCAATCCCAAGATTGCTCATCACAGTCGCTGATTAAATCTAGGGTGGCAGTGGTTTCACTCAGCAATTTGTCTAGAAAATCACGCGGGGCATTTGCATCACCCAGTGACGATACAATGGATACGATGTCATCCAGGCTGTTTCGCGCAACATAATTACCGATGGCGGATTGCAACAGTTCGGCATCTTGATGAATTTCACTCATACGCCACTGCAAAGGTAATCCGAGCTCGCGTCGGTGCTGCGAAGCTACTGTGTTGAAGTATGCATCAAGCGTCGAGACTCGAATTTTATCTATGCTCAATGCAAGCTTTACCACGCACGCTTTCATATCTTCAACACACCAATCGCTAGGAATAGCTGAGAAGTCTTTCAGCTCTTGCAATTTTTCGGCATCATTTACACCCTCTACTAAGCGCTCGAATAAGCGCTTTAAGATTTCAGCAGCAGCCTTGCGCGTGAAAGTGGATGCCATGATTTCACTAGATGCTCTGCCGTTGGTGAATAAACCCAGGTAAGTGTTAGACAGTGAAAAAGTTTTACCAGTGCCCGCGGAGGCCAGCTTGATTTGTTGTGATGGCTTCATTCTATTCAGCATCGCAATGAGTTGTTACGCCTAAGAGAGAATCGCCCCGCAAAGCTTCTTCGGTAGTGCTGGCAAAGGGTGAGTCACCAAGCACGAACCATTTTTTGGACTCAATAGCGGCGAAAATCTCACGACACTGCGCCTCGGCAATTAATTTGTGCTTATCGTCAAACTTTAGGCTGGTGAAACCGCAATCCCTGGGATCGGCAGTAAGCAGAGCGTAAGCCAAACTGATTTTGCTAGATTTTAAGTCTTTGAAGTTGTCGCTCAGGAAGAAATAAAGGGGTAATTGTAAATCTGTAAACAAGTCGCCCTTGAACAAAGTATTTTTGGTGTAGCGTGCCTTGCTATTGGGGGTTTTGTAGTCAATTAAGCAAATCTCGTCACCGCGCTGATCAATGCGGTCGATGATACCACTGATATCAAACTTGCTGTCAAATAGTCTGCAGCCCGGGGGTAACTTACGCTCGCTAGAAATTATTTTCCAGCCATCGGCAGCGCGCGCCGCCTGCTTCTCAGAGAAATCAAAGAAGCGCGTGTTAAGTAACTCGACTTGAGCACGAATTACCGCACTAGGGCTAGTGAATCGCAACTCGAACAATCGATTGGATTCCTTTCGGAGGTAATGGGCAATTTCGCCGGCATCAACACTGTTGCGAACTTCGCTATTGCCAAAATTTTGCATGACAGCGTGCGCGAAGTCGCCATAAATCATCGGGTTGAGTTCGTCACTATTGACGTCAACCGACCGCAGGCGCAAATGATTGCTGAGATAAAAAGAATAGGGAGACTTAAGGTAATTATTAATTGCGGTGACAGATACTTTGAGCGGAGATTCAGTATTACTGTTCCGTGGCAGCATACGTTCGCTAGCAGGGCGCTCGGCAGCAGCCTTAACGAGTGCCGAAGACTCAGTGCTGAATTCAGCAGCGTTAGCGTAAGCGTCGTGATCTGAGCACATGAACAGCAAGCGACTTGGCAGCAAGGGTGAACCATCATTTTGTGCGCGTCCACAAATAAGATGAAGGTGTCCCCCAGAATTTTTGCGGACGGCGGCCAGCGACTGCAAAATATAAGAATCGCGAGCAAGCCTGTGCTTATCGGAATACATACCTAGTCGCTGCGCTAATTCGCTATCCATGAACATGTTGCTTGCGGTCTGCCCCGGAACATAATTTTCATTGAAGCCCAAAATGACCATTTCTGGCGCTGGATCAAGACTGAGCTCTAGCCAGTCGAGGCACTCTACGCTTTGATCGTTGTAGCGTTGAGCTAATTTCTTGCCATGGCATTGGTGTAATATAAAATCTAAGCTGCGCGCGAAGTTGAACCCAAGTTTTGGATTGTTTGAAAGGCTTGCGTCAAGGCTATGCGCTTCGCTAAGCGTTGCGGCGATCATTTCAAGGCCTTTGGCGCGACGATGGGACTCTTCGTTTTGCCCAGGGTTGATGTCGATTTCGCCGTAAACATCGAGTAAGAAGTTACGTGTGGCGGCTGCAGCCGCATTCAGGCCATTGGTTTTTGCATGCACTACCTCGGGTAGTCTCGCCAAGTACATTTCTGGTAGTAACTGCGGATACTCTTCTTGGCGATATTTATCTAGTTCCGCTTTTAGCTTCGGCCTCGGCAGTAAATCAGGGTGTACCAGTAAGGCTGCCCCATTATCGAAGGATGGATGGTCTAAATACGCTTTCAACTGCTTGAGTAGCAATACTGGCAAACTACTTTCAAGATCGCCGCCCACCGCTGTGCGGACATCGACATCAAATGCGCCTAGTGCTTGGCTTAAAAAGGGTGCGCATTGTTTTTCTAACAGTGAAAAGGTCACATCTTCTGGAGAATGTTTACTTTCACCAGCACCGAGGGAAAGCAAGGCGTGGTCCACCATCTCTTGCGGGTTGGCGGAAAACTTAAGATGAGCATTGTGCAATAAAGTATTACCTGGTTGGGTAAATACATCGCAATCGACACAGGCGAAATCGTCAAAAGCATTTGTCAGGTGATCAAACTGCAGTTGTACGAATTCTACTTGCGAGTCACATAAGCTAAGTAGTTTGCGTTGAAAATTACTCATCTCGGGAACGCAAAGCACCACAATCTTGGTGGTTGCGTCAAGAACAATCTCGCTGTTATCGAGCGCTGCTTGGCGCGCTTTATCTTTGTCTTGTAATTTTGCAGCATCCAAAGAAGCAAGATAGTCGACATGTATTTGTGCCAGCAAGGAAAATTTTTGTTGTTCGCTTGTGCTAAGTTCAGCATTCTCTGACAAGAGGTGACAGTCGATTTGTTCTGCGGCAAGCTGCGAGAAGAAATTTGAGAGCTGCTGCGCTAATAATAAAGTTTCGCTACGAGATTTAATATCAACGCCAAAATGCAGTAATACCTGTGCAGGTGCGCACTGACTTAAGGCGTTGACCCAAGCAAGTTGGCATGCAGCAGCGGACGCCAGTTGATTGGTGGCAATATCAAGAACTAGATGAGGTAGCGAGCCTAGAGTGGCGTATTGAGGCGGCTGAAAGCTTGACCATAGCTCACGATCTTCAACTTCTAGCAGTAGCTCTTGCTCAAGAAGTCGGTTGCTGCGAGAACTGCTGCTGACAAATATATAGTTGTCGAGCTCAGCGGCAGCGTTTTTCTTCAGAATATCGCGTATAAGTCCTTTAATAATAGGCGTTTGCGATGAAATATAACTTATATTTGACACGGAAATATTATAGCATTGTCCAAGCATCGTTTCATGCCGGCGGCGAAAAAATAGCCGCTCCCTCGGCAAATTATGAATCTGTGGGCTACGAGGTTAAAATTGAGGTACCCGCCACCTAGAGTTCTAATTTAATGGTGGTGAATGGGTAAAAAAGTGCATGTGCAGGATACAAAATAATCTACACTGAGAAAATAACAGCAATGTCTAAGTACACCGAATTTGATTTTTACGATATCACTTCAATGTTAAGCGAAGAAGATGTGATGGTGCGTAGTATGGTGCGTAAGTACTGCAGCGAAAACTTAATGCCGCTGGTGGCCAAGCACTGGGAAGAGGGCACGTTCCCGAGTCATATCGCCAAAGAGATGGGCGCCTTGGGTTTGCTAGGCCCCGGCGTCGCCGCTGAGTATGGTGGTGCTGCTATGACAGCCATGCAATATGGTTTGATTTGCCAAGAGATTGAACGCGTCGATTCAGGTATTCGTTCTTTCAGTTCGGTACAAGGTTCGTTGGTGATGTATCCCATAGAAGCATTTGGCAGTGAAGAGCAAAAAAATCATTATTTACCAAAGCTGGCGTCCGGCGAATATATTGGCTGCTTCGGATTAACCGAGCCAGACTTTGGTTCCGATCCCAGTGGTATGCGCACGAAGTGCGTACGCGATGGCGACGATTGGGTGCTCAATGGTCAAAAAATGTGGATTACTTCCGGCACGATATCTGACGTGGCTATTGTTTGGGGACGGGATGAAGCAGGAATGGTACAAGGCTTTATTGTTGATTGTAAAATTCCAGGATTCAGGGCGCCAGAGCAGGAGCATAAGTGGTCACTGCGATGTAGCGTGACTAGCGAATTAGTCTTAGAAGACGTGCGTGTGCCTGAGGCTAGCCGTTTGCCTAAGGCAATGGGTATGAAGTCGGCACTGTCCTGTTTGACACAAGCGCGTTACGGCATATCGTGGGGCGTAGTCGGTGCAGCTCAAGCATGTTTCGACGAAGTATTGCATTACACAAACAAGCGCATTATCCATGGTCGCCCACTGTCAGCTTTTCAGTTAACCCAAGATAAGCTCGCTGAAATGGGTACCGAAATCACTAAGATGCAATTGATGGTCTGGCGATTGGCGCAAATGAAAGACGCGGGTACTATGCGTCCACAGCATGTTTCTATGGCCAAGCGTAACAACGTTGCCAAGGCCTTAGAAATCGCAAGGACTTGCCGCAGCCTGCTAGGTGCTAATGGTATTACTCTCGAATACCAAACGGGGCGGCACATGTGTAATCTCGAAACAGTTTTGACTTACGAAGGCACTCACGAAATCCATTCGTTGATTCTGGGTGAAGAGTTTACGGGCCAATCTGCCTATTTCTAGACTAGGTTAAGAACTAGCTTAGCCACTCATGCCTTCGACCTCCGCGTGTTATCATTCCTTTAACGACTCCTCGCAAAGCACCAGATTTCTATTACTTAATAATGACTACCTTCGCCAATCATGATTTAGCTCCGGACTACGAGTTCAGACGTATTAAATACGAACTCAAGCCACTTGTACTGCAAGATGGTACGGTCGTTGAAGATTTGTTCAACGCCTGGATTTGGTTAGACAACCCTGATAAATATAACTCCTATACAACACGCGCCATGGCTGAATTGATATTGGCCTTGCGCCGTGCATCAAGCGACCCGAGTGTCGTTTGCGTGGTGCTTACAGCAGTTGGCGACGTGGCTTTCTGCACCGGCGGTAATACTGAAGAATACAGTGAACACTACACCGGGCGCCCTGATGAGTATCGTCGCTACATGCGCCTATTCAATGATGGTATCTCAGCATTGATGGCATGTGACAAGCCCGTAATTAACCGCGTAAACGGAATGCGCATCGCTGGTGGTCAAGAGCTTGGCATGGCATGTGACTTTTCTGTCTCTGCCGACACGGCGCGCTTTGGTCAAGCGGGTCCGAAGCACGGTTCGGCACCTGTGGGCGGCTCGACGGATTACTTGCCAGAGTACGTCGGCTACGCCCGAGCTGTCGAGTCTTGTACATTATGCGAACAATGGAGCGCTCACTATGCACAGCATATTGGTTTGCTTAACGGTATCGCGCCTGTGCTAAAGATGGATGGCAAGTTTATTGCCAACCCGATGGCTTACACTGAATTCGTTACTGATGAATACGGCCGTTCACTTTACGGTCAATTCAAAACTGGCGATGAGCGTAATGCCGCAAAAACGATACTGTCTAAAGCCGAAGTCGACTTTACTTTGCTTGACCAAATGGTAAACGAAATGTGCGCTAAGCTCGCACACACTATGCCTGATTGCACGGTTTACACTCTTGAGCAATTGCGCAAACATAAGCTGCAACACTGGGATAAAAACCGCGAATCCAACCGCGCTTGGCTAGGGTTAAACATGATGACCGAAGGTCGCATTGGCTTCCGTACTTTCAATCGTGCGCCACGTACTGAACGTGAAACCGACTTTATCGAGATGCGCCGCTCCTTGTCACAAGGTGTGCGTTACGGCGACAACTTGGCCGAACGTTGCGCGCCACATGCTGTCGATCGTGATGACGAAAAGTGATTCATGCAAGCACAATAGTTTATGCGCTTGCTAATAACGATGGCCGGCAGACTGTTTAGTCTCTGAAATCGACGTCGCCCTGCGTGTAAAACCAATTCGCGCCATTCGTGACGGTGTCCATCTCGCCGTATGCCGCTGCGTCATGTGCATTCGGGTCTTCCCCGAGCATCATTGAAGTGATGACATTGTCATCTTCGACGCGTTCGGTAATCGAGGCGCCATTGATGGCGCCTATTGCGCATTGTGTGGTAGTGCCCGTTTCAACGGACATGCGCATGAACCCCACTTGGCGGCTACGGGCTGCTTGCGATGCCGCAAGGAACAGGTCACTAGCGATCTGCTGATTCTCGCCATGCCATAAATCTAACACCGTGCCGACCTTTACGGTTTCGTCGATGTATTCACGCCAAACAATATAGCCGACAAGCTTATCGTTTTTATAAGCCCCCAACATTTGGTGAACGAAAATAGGGTGTTCGAAGTAGCGCCAATTTAAGGTGTCCGCATCGCGCCATACAGAAACACGGTACAAATCTTTTTGCTGTTGCAGTAAGGCATCGAATGCGTCACCGCATTTCTCAATCTCACGCATTTCGTAGTGATTACTAGGTGATGGGGGCTTGGTGAAGATATCTATGGCACTAGCGAGTAAGCCGCCGACAGCACCCAATCGCTGAACAAGGGCAGGGCGCATGCTTAACTTTAGTTCCCAGCATTTAAGGGATAGAATGATATGATACCCGAACCAACGTATACCCATTTTAATAACAGTCGGCTTCGATTGCCCGCCAAAGCCCCAGTTGACACCTTGCTGCGCATTAACAGCTATTTGCATGCCATAAGTGATGTCCCGAAACAAGCGTCCACCACCACGCACATCAGGATGTACCGCGATATCCCAGAGCATAATCCCTTTAGATGCTTTGCCGTCAACCCACGCCTTTTTATTCATGCCGGTGCAAGCGGCAATCACTTTCTCGGTTTGTATGTCGATTGCAATGACTGCAAACGGCTCGCCACTAGGATTTCCCCAATACTTCCATTGCACATGCTCATCACTGCGCTTCTCGCCAAAAGTATCCTCAAACAATTGATAGATTTGCGGATAGTCACTAGCTTCGGCAACCTTGAACCGAAACTTGTCGTTGTCGGCTGGCCATTTCGCTTGCTTTTCAAACTTAGCAATAGCTGCCTGTAGTTTGTCGTTTAACATGTTTACTATTCTAGCCCAGTGATCTCGCCGTTTTCTTCTAATTCCATGTGAGATGCCATTGGGTCACGTGGCAATCCAGGCATTCTGAAAATCGCACCGGTCAAAACCACGATAAAGCCGGCGCCGGAGTTGACCTGCACGTCGCGCACCTTCAAGGTGAAGCCAGTAGGTCGGCCGATTTTGCTACCGTCATCGGATAGTGAGCCAGGTACCTTGGCGATGCATATAGGTAACTCGCCGTAGCCTAAGTCGACGCATTTTTTCAATTCATGTTTAGCCTTTGCTGTCAGGCTAATGTCCCCAGCCCCATAAATCTTCTGCGCTACCTTACGAATTTTATCTTCAGGTGCATCGGTCAATGCATAACATGGGGTAAACGATCCCGAGCCACGCTC
>CAXGOF010000063.1:0-8858 GCA_964011335.1 uncultured bacterium | reverse complement strand
TAATAGAAAAGGCGCGATTGCTCTCCGAGGCCACAACCTCCCCAAACAGGACGCGACCACCGTATTCTGCCTCTGCCGTTGCATTACCAGTAATATCGGCTCGATAGTCATAACCACGTTGTCGCTCGATAAAATCTGAGACGGACTCGGAAGTATCAATTTGGCGATACCACGCGGCTTGTGACTCTTTCACATCTTGTGGGTCAGGACTCGGGTTGTCGTCTGGCTGAACAATAACAAAGCTGCTCATCGAGCGCACAGTAGCATCATCGATTGCCTCGTCAAAGCGCACGGACACCGACGCTGTATCGAGAATACTGCCCTCGCCCGGGTCGGGAACTATGTCGAGGTAGCAGGCCTGGATATCGCTATCAGCCGCCGAGTAGCGAGTGGACACCTGGCCAGCCAAGGCCGTAGCGTCAAAAAGAGCACCATCATAATTACTATCAACACAATGCACAATGTATCCCGGAGGAGAGATGTCCTCGCGCGAGACCACTGTCCAGACGTTGTTCTTATTGTTACTATCCACCACCTCTATGACATCCCCGACTTTGGGAGTCAAAGAAAGGCATCGAGCAGAGTCAACCGAGTAATTTACAACAATATCCGAGCCATCGCCCGAGTGACTATCAATCGTAATACCCTGAGTGCCCAGTAAACTTGGGCGAATGGCATCACGCATAAACCCGCGAAAAGTATCGAGGGCATTGCCGGTACGCATAGCCGCCAACAACTTGTAGTTATCTATACCAATGATTTCAACGGGCTCAGAAGCGTCCCTTCTCCCGGGAGTATAGAAAATTGATTGACCTTCATCGAGAGTGGACAGCACACTATACACTCCGTTAACCAAGTCTATTTCAGTTGGGATATAAACAACCAGATTGTAATCGTCGACATCTGTAGACTCACCAAAGCCAATCACGTTAGCCGGCAATTGCTCTTCAGCTGCCTCCGTTTGAGATATTGTCGGGTCAATCAAGATACCGCCACGATGGCTAGTGTTCGTCGAGCTATCGTTTTTCACGACAAAACGCGAAGAAAACTGCAGCATGCCACTCGGGCTAGAAGGATTGCCTTGAAAAACCTGCACGGACGAAGAGTCTACCGAAGACGGGTCGATAGGCAAATTGAAATTCAATCGCACTGCTGCATTACGAGCCACCATATCGTAAGTCAATTCGCCGACAACATCTCGGCGAAGAACCGTTTGCAGGTTATCTTTGTAATCAAAAAGAAGTGCTTCGAACTCAGCAGATGCTTCTGGGAACTGAATAAACAGGGACTCTTTCTGAGTGACAGCATTTGCGGTCAAAGAAACGATTGACGACCCCGTAATCAAATGATCTATAAGCGCATCTTCTTCGACGAGATTTCCGTCGACATCATAGACATCAACGATACGCCCCCACTCGATGGATTCCAAGAAAAGCCCCTTTGCATCGGCAGCTGCTTGGTCGCCAGAGCTAAGATCTGCAACTGAAATACATGAGGCTACGAGCAAAGTACACAGAATTGCTAGCTGTGAAAACGGGATGAAACGAAGTAATCTAGAGGTGTTTGCCAAGTGTTTATGCTGGTTTACAAGTTAAACTTGATTATCGAAAGACCTTTTACCTACAAAGGGTTACGGGTCAATACAATCGGATGTGTATCCTAATATCGCGGAGCCTAAATTCGGGCCGAGAATTACCTTAAATATGCAAATTTCATGCCAACCTTCTATCCAAAAGATCTTGGCTCCTATGCAATCTCAGGGCATTAGCGTGCGATATCGCACAGCTCTTAATTCCCCCAATTGAAACCGCGCGCTTCGGCATCCGAGCGCTGGGCGAAAGGGTGCATGTTCTCGGGGCTAATGCGCTGCGCTGCTGGAGAATGCTGGGCGTGGAATTTTCGCGTCGAAGAACAGCCTATATAATCGACAACTAACTGAGAATCACACAAAGAACAGAGGAAAACCCTACGTAAACGTCCAAAAATACGCCACGGGAAAGCCACACCTTCGTGGCGACTCACACAGTTTTCGTTTGAGCATTGCTTTAGGCTATGCACAGTATTGCCCGCCGAAAGAGAGCGCAGCGGCAATAAGGAATAATCTTGCCCTGCCAAAGCCGCCAAAAATACTGCCTGACGAACAATCGGCCCATTTGCCGCCTGTTCAAAGTAAATAGCGCGCCGATCACCATCTATCGAGGTCGGCAGCTCGTCACGCCGTGGCAGAGGATGCAAAAACAAGCAGTTATCGAGAAGTTTATTCTGAATAATCTCTGAATGAATTCCTGGGAACACCCCACCGCCAGGCACTGCCCCGCGCTCGACCTGCAATCGAGTCAGATACAGCGCATCTAAATCTTCGAGCTTCAGAACGTCGTTGCCAAACAAATCTTTTTGCACCAATCCACGAGGCTCAATAATGCGCGCCTCTGAGTTACCCGTCCAGTCAGAAAATAGCGGATGGGAGACCCATCGCAACCGATAGTCGAAGTGGTCAACAATACGATGCTCAAAGCTGGGAGACCAGTCAAGACCTGGCCCAGGTAACAGCACAATTTTCACGTCGAGCATAGCCAGTGACCATGCTAAAGAACGCACGGTACGGCCGTTGCTCAAATCGCCGAGCAAAGCCACCGTCTTACCCTGAAACTTTCCATCCCATTTTTTGTGGAGAGTGTATAGGTCGACCAGCGTTTGGGTTGGATGCCCCAATCGCCCATCACCACCGTTTATCAGTGGTATCTCAGAATAACGCGAGGCATAGCGTGATGCACCGTCATACGGATGACGCAGCACCATCAAGTCGGCATAGCTGCTGACAACGCGCGTCATATCAGCTAAAGATTCACCTTTAGCGCCCGATGTAGATTTCGAATCGCTAACGGAAATGACGCTCGCGCCCAAACGGTGCGCAGCAGATTCGAAGGAAAGCCTAGTGCGCGTTGACGGTTCGTTAAAAACAGTAGCAATCACCTTGCCGCTTAATGCCTGTGAATACTTTGACGGCTGAGCCTCGATGTCTGCAGCGCATGCAAACAGAGACTCTAGAAATGTCGGGCTTAGCGCTTCCGAAGAATGAAGCCCGTCGATGGTCGGCAAAATACTCACTACAATTGGAGCTTAACGATTAAGCTAGCATTAGGATAACTGTTCCGGCAATGGCGCGCCCCACTTTTCAAACAAAGCCTGCGTAATGGTTGCAGAGCGATCCTTGGGGGCTAGCTCATTTAATGGAATCGCCCGTCGCTGGTACTTGCTCATATGTTCGCTCGCAGGCAAATCGCAGCGATTGATAAACATTAAATCATCGTGGCTTTTGCGGGATTCAAGGATATCTTCGATGTCAGCGCTCAATGCCGACGAATTGTCAAAGAGCCAAACACACTCGTCGACATCGTCGAGTAACTCAAGGGTCATTGCAACAGCTGCTACGTCATTAGCTTGCGCATCGTCAACGAAATGACATAAGCCAGCGGTATCGACTAAGGTCGCAGCAAGCGCACCAGCGCCGCTTCCGAGCATGATAGGAGCTTCTACGAAATCTCGAGTAGTGCCCTGATGCTCGCTTACTGTCACACGCTGCTCAGACAGCCATGCGTTAAACAATGTCGACTTACCAGCATTGGGCGGACCTACCAGAGCGATGCGCGGTGGCCAAGACAAGCGTTGCCGCCAGCAGTCACTAAGCCGTGACGAAGAGTCACTACTGCTCAACAATCGCAAAGCCAACGGTGAAGTCGCAGCAGAAATTAGAGAAAGCGGCTCGCGTAACTCTTGCCACTTATTGTCGGATAAAAATTGGTGAAGGGCACGACTTACGCCATAACCTCCGTGAAAATGCCCCTCGTAAACGCCATCGGAAGTTTTCACCAACAAGAATTGATCGAAATCTAAGCGCCCCTGCTGTGGCTGCACCAATCGAAACTTACTGACGGTTGCCAAATCAATACCAAAAAGCTCAGAGACTTCAGACGTCGTACCCTTGAATTCAAATATTGCTAGCGCACTCGCCCCAGTAGATGACAACTGACGGTATTTCATAGCCAGTTATCTGCGAAGACCCTTTGCATTCCGTCAAAAAGAAGTTGGTCTTCGAACCGGTAATCCCGCAACAAGGAACGCATGCGATGGGCATCTCCTCCGCAAACGAATACAGTAGCGTTTTCGGCGCCTGCAACTTGATAATGCTCAACTAAGCCGCGGACCGCAAAAGCCAAGGCGCGATAGGTGCCATCAAAGACTGCAGCTTTCGTTGACGCAGGTACCGTTTCATTCGACTCCGACGGGGCCGCAAGATGCGGCGTCACCTGTGCCAAGGACGAAAGCTGAGAGCCTAAGCCCAAGCCGATTGCTCCTCCACGGAAATGACCTTGAGCATCAACAACATCCACCGTAAAAGCCGTACCAAAATCAATGACTATTACTGGCGTGGATGCTATTTTTGAAGCCGCAAATGCCGTGAGTAAACGATCTATACCGGTGCTCGTAGAAACTATTTCTAAAGCAATGTGCTGCGCTAATATTTTCTTTGACGGGTAGGTCTTTATGGCATCAAGAACTTTCGCCTCGACTTGCGGCGCACTGCACGCGTAAACCAACATGTCAAAATTAGAGACACGTAAATATGCTTCGAAATTCTTCAGGGCAACAGCGTCATGCCAATCAAAAGCATTACAGTCATCGCCAAGCTTAGTTTTTAACTGGCGATTACCAATATCTAGAAGCAACACCTTAGCCGCTGCCATTCGCTTTAAGGCAAAGTGAAGAACAATGTGCGTATGCCACCCATACGCTCAATTTTCACTTCGACGTTACCGCCGGGCATATTTTGTAAAGAAGTGAAAAGTTGCTGACGGTCGGTAGCGGTTACACCGTTTACTTCAAGAACGATGTCATCTGCCTGTACTCCCATACGTGCAAACACCGAGTTGGGCTGAACACTGCGAATACGCAAACCTTTTACCTCGTTGGTAAAGGGGTCACGTTCGGTGCGGACGGGTACCGCCGCCAAAATCTGCTCTTGAGACATCTGCTCAATCTCGGAAGCATCGGCAGAGCCAACAGAGTAATGGTCGGGCTCAGTCATGCGCGTGCGCTGCGGTACAACGACATCGCTGCCATTAACCAATTTACCGTCAAGACCTCTAACAATAATCTGCGAACTGTCTACTTCATAAGTAGAAACGGGCACTATGACACTCGCATCACCCTCGACAAGATCAATTGTCACTGCCCCACTTTCAACAGCTATCAAACGTAGCTTCACACCCGGCTTAGTGGACAACTCAAACTTTTCACCGACAGCATAGAAATCGCCGGGAAACTCGTCGCCGCTGACGACTTCGCCTACTCCTTGAATCCATGCGCCACTTGGGTACTGAATAAACGGAACCACGAAATCCTCGGCAGCGATAATCTGATTAACCTGCGGTTGATCTTCTATTTCGACCACAGGTGGAGGCGGCACATAACCCGTAACATTAAGGTTTTGCAACACTTTATAGTTTTCAAAAGCCAGCAAATGACCACCAAGCTGCGAAGAGTCAAGGCGTCCGAAAGTGTTTTCTAAGCGGGTTATATCGACGGGACGCATTAAGGCATCGCGGTTAACCATGAAGTCTTTAATTTGCATGCCGAATCCACCGAGGGCTAACAAACCCACGGACGACAACAACAATCTAAGCAGTTTTTCGTTCACCATACTATCTTAACCTAACGGCTACCCTATTTCGACGCTTCAAAGCCACATAGTCTTGCAACTAATTAGCCGCGACTATCGTCAATTTCGTCGGCATTACGCATTTCTTGCAATTTCAACTTCAATTGCGGTAATCCCACGCCCTTCACCGCCGAAATGCAGAATTCTGGCTGACCAATCGTAGCAAAAAAGTCGGAAGCCAGCTGCGCTGCACCATCCTCTTCAACTTTTGACGCGACTACCAGCGTAGGCCGTGATGCTAGTTCGGCGCTATGAGCCGCAATCTCATTACGAATAGTGTGGTAAGCCTCGACCGGTTCATCGGTGCTATATCCTGAACAATCGACTATATGCAACAGGATTTTAGTGCGCTCGACATGCCGCAAGAATTGAATGCCTAAGCCCTTACCGTCGGCAGCACCCTCGATAATTCCAGGGATATCAGCAATAATGATTGGTTGGCCAAAGTCTTGCATGTCAATGATACCCAACGACGGATCAAGAGTCGTGAAGGGGTAGTCCGCAACACGCGCCTTGGAAGAAGTCACGCAGTTCATCAGGGTTGACTTCCCGGCATTTGGCAGGCCCAACAAGCCGACATCAGCAACTAGTTTTAATTCGAGTCGCAGCTTACGCTCTTCACCGCGAGTACCTTCTTCGAAATAAGTAGGTGATTGTCGAGTTGACGTAGCAAAGCGCGCATTACCGCGGCCACCTTTGCCTCCGGCTGCAACGACCAAGCGCTGCCCCTCTTCACTCAAATCTGCCAAACAGTTATTGCGCTCGAAATCAAAAACCTGTGTTCCGACGGGAACCAATACTTCAATATTTTCGCCACTCAAACCACTACAATTATTATTACCACCGGGCTGACCGTTCGTCGCACGCGCATGGAAGTCACGGCTAATTTTATACAATGAATTTTCATTGCTGTCGGCAACCAAAATTACCGCACCGCCATCGCCGCCATCGCCGCCCGAAGGTCCGCCGCGAATGACATATTTTTCGCGATGCATTGCGCTACATCCGGGGCCGCCGTTGCCAGCTATGGCTACCATTACCGCTTCGTCGCGGAACATATTTTCTATGCGTGCTGACATCTTGTAAAATCAAAAACCTAGATGCATAAAAAGCATCTAGGCTAAAATTGTAGCGCCGCGAAGGCGCTAGAAGTTATACGTTCACAGGGACTACTGAAACGCGCTTACGTGATTGGTACTCGACAGTGCCATCCCATAGTGCGAAGAGCGTGTAATCATTGCCAACACCAACGCCACGACCTGCGTGATGCTTGGTACCACATTGACGAACAAGAATGTTGCCAGCGCGAACAAATTCACCACCGTACTTCTTGATGCCGCGATTTTTCGCGTTAGAGTCACGACCGTTAGTTGTCGAACCCCCACCTTTCTTATGTGCCATTTTTTAAGCCTCTATTATCTAGTTACCACCTACATTAATTTCTTTAATGCGGATCGAAGTGTATTGTTGACGGTGCCCTAGACGACGCTTGCTTGACTTGCGACGTTTAAATGTGGCAACCAGGATTTTCTTGTCTTTGATATTACCGAGAACCTCGGCAACAACACTAGCGCCACTAACATGTGGTGCGCCGACGGTAACATTTCCGTCGTTAGAAAGAAGTTGAACCTTATCAAAGACAATCTCGCTGCCGGCTTCGGCATCAAGCAAATCTACCCATAGCTCTTGGCCAGGGCTTAATGTAAGGCAGCGTGAACGGTCTTGAACTATTGCGTACAAAGTATTTTCCTCTCGTAAAGGGTCACACAGTTTAGCGACGAGCCGAAGACTAGGCAAGGGGCTGCTGCGCCTGAATTATGGGCTCGCCAACAGGCACCTTGATGTCATCTTCCCACTCAATCGTGTGCCCTATTTGCATGAGCGTCGTAGTATCGCGCTTCATGGCAGCCGCAAGCGAAGTATGGGCGCGAATAAACACCTTGCGTGCGCCTTCGAAAGAACGTAACTTGCGCAAAACACGTAACTTACCGGATTCAATCTGCGCCCAATGGCCTGCGCCGGCACACGAGCGACATGGCACCGACATCGGTCGCAAAGGTCCGTTCCCCGTGCGACGCCGTGTAAACGACATCAAGCCGAAAGAGCCTATACGGCCGCACTTCATTCTAGCGCGGTCATTCATCAATTCGTTACGCAAGGTGACCTCGACTTCCCGGCGATGAGCAGAGCTGCGCATATCGATAAAATCAACCACGATAATACCTCCAAGGTCGCGCAAACGAGCTTGGCGGGAAATCTCTTTCGCAGCCAGCATATTCGTTTCGAAGGCGGTGTCTTCGAGGTTACTTGCATCGAGGCGCCCAGAGTTAACGTCGATAGCGACCAAAGCCTCGGTCTGCTGAATAACCAACGACGCGCCTTTGCCTAAAGGCACCTTTTGGCGGAACAAACGTTGATACCTGTCTTCCAGTGCAAAACTTTCGAATAACGGCATCGGCTTAGTATGCAAGCTAAGCTCGACTCGAGCTCCCGTTGCGCCCTTCTCTTTCAGAAACACTTCGATTAAATCGAAAATATCTTTGTCGTCAACAACAATCTTTTCAAGGCCGCCATGAAACAATTCGCGCACCGCGCGAACAGCTGGAGGCTCTTCAGCAAGCACCAAGGCTGGACACTCTATCTTTTCGGCTTTTTCAAGCAAGCCTTGCCAACGCTTCTCGAGACGGCGGAAGTCAGCCCGAAGAACTTTTTTAGGCTCGTGCATTGCTGCGGTGCGCGCGATAACAGGCAACGGTGAATCCGCAACGATATCGGACAAATCATCGCGTAAGCGTTGACGCTCTGTTTCGTCTTCGATACGACGACTAACCCCAATGCGGTCTAATGACGGCATCAGCACCACAAAGGATCCGGCCAGCGAAACGTATGTCGACAGGGTCGCACCTTTAGTGCCTACTGAATCGCGTAACACTTGCACCAACAACTTACGCCCGACATAAACAAAATCATTTATCTTGTCTGGATTGTCCGGCAGTTCTTGCTCAACATCTTCATCATTAAAAGTCGGCCCGCCCGCATGCTCTTCTTCTGGACGCATCTCAATCTGTCGCATCAAGTCAACGGCAGACAACTCGAAATTATTCGCGGCAGGATGAATGTTGCCAAGGTGCAGAAAGCC
>CAXGOF010000062.1:0-8952 GCA_964011335.1 uncultured bacterium | reverse complement strand
ATGGGGTAACAGGTGCAATCATGCGTAACACTGCATGCAAAGCTTGATACAAAGAAGCGAAGGCCGCGCGTTGCGATTCCTCACCTTCATCACCCCAAAAACGGCGGCGCGAACGGCGAATATACCAGTTAGATAAGTCGTCAACGATAAAGTCTTCGATAGCGCGTAATGCATTAGATGGTTGCATCTCGCCGAACGCTTCACTGGCCTTCGCGGCAGCTGCTGAAACTTGCGATAACACCCAACGATCAATAGCTGGACGGCTTGCCAATTCTGGGAATGCAGCACTGGTATCGAAGCCCTCTGATTTAGCGTAAAGAGCGAAGAAATCATAACTTGCGCCGAGTGTTCCCAGTACTCTACGTCGCACATCTGACACCGCTTGGTTGTCGTAACGGCGCGACAAATGCGCGGCTCCGCCTGACAATAGGGACCAACGAATTGCGTCGGCACCATGATCGGCGATGGCATCTCCTGGCACCACAATATTGCCCTTACTCTTAGACATTTTCTGCCCCGATTTATCAAGCATCAAGCCGTTTACTAAACACGACTTAAAAGCCGAACCACTTTCGAGACGCGGTAATTCCGCGCCCCACAACTTACCCGACTGCCACAACTTTTCATCGTGCTGAGTCAAGAAAGTAGATATCGAATGCAGTGAATAAAACCAGCCACGTGTTTGGTCAAGACCTTCGCAAATAAAGTCGGCTGGAAATTGTTCCGCAACTAACTCACGGTTCTCAAAAGGCCAATGATGCTGCGCGAATGGCATTGCCCCACTATCGAACCAACAATCAATCACTTGCGTTACACGACGCATGGTGCCCGACTTACCAGCAGTCGGAGTTTCAAAAGTGATGTCATCGACCATCGGACGGTGAGGATCAAAGTTTTCGGGTAAGCCGCCACACAACTCACCGAGTTGCGCAAAGGACTCAATGCAGATCCAATCGTCCTCGTCGTCTTCGTTAATCCAGACCGGCAATGGTGTGCCCCAGAATCGATCGCGCGACAACGCCCAATCGATATTGTTTTCGAGCCACTCGCCAAAGCGTCCTTCACCAATCTCGGACGGTGCCCACTTGGTCTGCTTGTTTTGCTCGATCATTTTGTCTTTATAGGCAGTAGTGCGCAAGAACCACGCCGGAGCCGGAAAGTAAATCAGCGGTGTCGCACAACGCCAACAATGCGGGTAACTATGGTTGCATTGACTGACTTTCAGCATGCGCCCGCGCTCTTTCAAATCGCGCGACAAATCTTTGTTGGCGTCTCTAAATAACGTGCCAGCGCTAACCGTGGACACATCACTGACAAAGCGCGCATCTTCACCGACAGCCAGCATCGCGAGGATGTCATTCGACTGTGCGATTCTAAAGTCGTCGGCACCGTACGGAGCCATGTGCACCATGCCGGTGCCATCGTCATCTGAAACGAAGCTGTCCGTCACTACAATATGACGATTCGGGCCTTCATTGATGACAATACCGCCATCGTAAGCGAATAGCGGAATGTAACTAAGGCCCTTCAGCGACTCACCCTGCACACTACCTACCACCGTGTAGTTATCTTCACCAAATACTGCTGCGGCCTTCGACTCGAGCATCACAAAGCGACGCGCGTCGGATTCAATGATGGCGTACTCAAAATCCGGATGCACACAGACGGCCATGTTTGACGGCAATGTCCAAGGCGTGGTGGTCCATGCTACTAGTTCGGCGTCTTGCAAGTCGCCGGCAGCATCTATGAGCGGGAAAGTTATGTAGACCGATGGGTCGTCGATATCTTTATAACCTTGACTGACTTCGTGAGAGGACAGGCCGGTGCCACAACGCCCACACCAGGGTAAAACTTTTGAACCGGCGTAGAGCAGATCGTTGGCGGCGTAACGCGATAGCAAAAACCAAACCGACTCGACGTAATCGTTATCAAAGGTCACGTAAGGATTTTCGTAGTCGAGTTCGTAGCCGATACGCTGCGACAAAGACTGCCATTCTAATTTATAGGTGAAAACAGATTCGCGACAGAGCTTGTTGAACGGACCGAGGCCATGCTTCTCGATGTCTGGTTTTCCCGAGATACCAAGCTGCTTTTCTACTTCAAGTTCTACCGGTAAACCGTGCGTGTCCCAGCCCGCTTTGCGCATCACGCGCTTGCCCTGCATCGTTTGAAAACGGCACATGGAGTCTTTGAGCGTGCGCGAAAACACGTGGTGGATACCTGGACGGCCATTGGCAGTGGGTGGTCCTTCGAAAAACACAAACGGCTCGGCGTCGGCACGCGCCTCAATAATCTGCGCTGGTAAATCTTGAGATTCCCATTGCTCAACAACCTCGAGCTCGAAAGCATCAGGCTGCTGCATGTATTGGCGGCTCTTCGGTGAAAACATGAGGCAGATTTTACCCGCGCGGTGGGTCCAAGACCACCAAAGGCTCAATCATCAGCGACAAGGATATCTACCAGTAGGCCGATAACCGCCTGGGCTTGAGCCCATAAGAGACATATAACGATAGTGCGACTACTGAGGCAATGACTAAAAATAATTTGGCCGAAACTATAGCGACCTAGGCTCTTGGCCTAGGCCCGGGACCAGGGCGTGGAGGCTCCTCACCCCATGCTTCGAGCATTTCTTTTTTTGTAACTTCTCCATCTTTATCAAGGTCGGCCCTTTCCAATCTCTTCCAAAATTTTCCAGCTTCTTCTTGTGTGATGACATCGTCTTGGTTGCTGTCAAATTTCTCTAGGATGGCTTCAACTTTTTCGTTAACAGCATTCTGGCCTGCAAAAGCAGCCGCCCCAAGAACACCGCCGATAAAGGCTGTCAGTAAAAGGTAATTTAAGTTTTTCATAATATTCATCATAACACGTCCAGTAATCAGCAGAAACTGTAGCGACCATAACTTTCTCCTACTGTTTCGAGACAAATCACATCTTGCCTTGTGCATAAACCTCGAGTTATAAGGGGCTACTGAGGCCTGATTTCACCAGAATAGCGCAGGTGACACTCCAACAATATCGCATAATTAAAGGGTTTCAGCGACATCTCGCGGCAATTTTGATGTATCATTTATAGCACAGCTATATATGCTGATTAAGGAAATGACAAGAACTCTAATTACATTAGCGATTTCACTTGGATGTGTCGCATCATCACTCGCCCAAGATTGGTCTGAAGATTACACAGTAAGCGGTAGCGTGGCTGGTGACGCCTTCGGCTCGGCCATAGTATCTGTTGGCGACTTGGATGGTGACGGCACTGCAGATTTCGTAACAGGGTCCCCTAACTACGGAGCTTCTGTTTTCAGAAGTGGCTCGATATCGTTCTTCTCTGGAGCTGATGGCAGCCTACTTGCAACACGTGATGGCGAAGAGTATGGAGAGGGTGCTGGCGGCACATTTGCCTACCTTGGAACATATGAAAATGACAATTTAGCGCTAATAGCATCGAGTTCACCTTTCTTCTCATCAAGCAATGGGGATTTCTCCGGAATTATTCGCATTTACTCCTATGACATCAATGCCGGGACACTCGAACTCTTTACGACAATCGAAGGAGTTGCCCCAGGCGAAATGCTAGGCATGTCGATGGCCGGCTTTCAGTACGACTCGGTCACCGATAACAGTCTCGAGTTGGCAGCAAGCGCTATAGGCCATAATGGGCTCGACGGCGCAGTTTATATTTACAAAATTGATTCCACTACTGCCGAGGCTTCAATCGTATTAACAATTGAAGGCGCTACTGGACAACAAGAATTACTGGGGTTTAGCCTTTCGAAGGCTGCATTAAACAACCAGGCTACTCTGCTCATGGGATCCCCATTTGCTTATGATGCAGCAAACCGCGCTGGTGCCGTTTCTGTTCTTAATAACACTGGTCAAGGAGTAATCAGTTTAACCAACCCATTCAGCGGGGTAGCGAATGCATACCTTGGTTTCGCCGTGGCAGCAGGTGAAGATGTTACCGGAGACGGAGTTGCTGATTTCATCTCAAGCGCACCGTACTTAGGCAACGGTCATATTGTCACATGGAAGTCTGTTAATTCACTACGCACTCTTGAAGGTCCTTACGCGAATGGAGCATTCGGCAGTAGCATAGCGTTAATTCAAGATTTAGATTTCGATGGCCTGCATGACATCATAGTTGGTGCCCCTCAAACTGCAAATGATAAAGGGCGCGTCGCATTGCACAATTTAGCAAGCGCGTCGCAAGATGAAATCCACAGTTTTGTCGGCAGCGATGTCGGACAAATGCTAGGCAGTGCAGTAACGACAATAACTAACAGCGACATCTCCCCTATACTCATTGGTTCGAACGAATCCATTAGCAGACATTCCCTTGAGATTGATGAGGTCACGATTAGCGCTTCTGGCACATACGAAGTGTTAACAGATATAACTGTTGAAGTTAATGACTTGTTTATTAGCTCAAATGTATATTTCTATGTTGGCGAAAGCAACACGCCTTCAACATTTGGCAATCACGATCTAGACATCTCAGGCAACGTGCAACTGTTCGCGAGCTACACGACTTCTGGACACACCGAATACCAAGATTTTGCGATATCAGAAATCTACCCAGACGGCACAAACCTTATCTTTCAAGTGGTGGAAGAATACGGATTACTCACCAGATATTCAGGCCTAACAGGAGGATCTGTTATTGCTCCTGACATTAGCACCATGGTAACCGGTAGCTTTGAATGGGACACCGATGTTACTGTTAGAGCAAGCAACTTATATGATGGAGGCACTGTTTACTTTTATGTTGGGCAAAGCAACGTACCATCTACATTTGGAAATCACGACCTAAACATATCCGGCGACGTGCAGTTGATCTCTATGGAGGTCAATCCAGATTCTACTGTAGATCAATTATTCACCATTTCTGATAGCTTGCCAGAAGGCACCAACCTCTATTTTCAGGTAGTTGAAGAATACAATAGCTTAACCCGCTACTCTAACCTTAGCGGTGGCATGGTCGTTGAGCCAACACTTTTCGAGCTATCCAATCAGGGGAATACTGCTGGCGAGCAAATGGGACTGCGAGTCACAGGGGGCGAGCCATGGTCGGTGGTCGAATTTTACGGCACCCTTAATGGAAGCATCGACCCTATCGACGGAACGCTAATTAATTCTGCAAATACTGGCGGTGATGGAAGCGCTATCATCAATATAAATGTGCCAGCCGGCATGAGTGGAGCCACTGCATACTTGCGAGCTCAAGACACCTTTTTTGGGTTTAAAACACAAGTCCTAACCGTAGTTTTCCTGTAAGCCCTACAGGTAGACGTAATTAAAGTCTTTAAGCAGCCGCTTCCACAGAGTCAAGCGTCTTGCCGACCTGCTCAAGAGCCATTTCTAATAGGTCAACATACCAAATATAATGTCCGACTGACTCGCCCAATTTAATTCGAAACTCTACCTCTCGTATATCCTCTAGAGTAATAGGGCTATTAGTGAAAGCCTTAATCCCTGTGCGATACCGTCCGGAAATCCACTTCAACAACCCTAGGCTTATATTCTGGTCAAAGAGAGTATTGTTATCTAAAACTTTGGGCACGATATAGTCATAATAGTCTGTTAGGCTTGCGCGCAAATCAGAATTTTTTAGCCACCTTAAATTACCTGAGGAGACCAATACGTTCCAGGCGCCGACCTTTGGGAAAAATGTGGCGTAGCTAGCAGACAAACCTTTTACAGTTTCGCTAATGTCATCAACTGGCTCATCGGACAACGAATGCATCACAAGCACCTGCAAGGCGTTAAGGCTTCCGGAATGGTCTTCTAGCAGTAATTCTAAATTCTCTTTATCTGCTAACAGGCTTTGACGAATTGCCAGCAAATCATTTTCTATTGCCGCCTCTTGCCGCCACTCATTGATTAAAAAAGAAAGACTTATGCCTGCTACAATGACAACAAATTCTACAAGGTACTTTTTTGCGGCTGGGGCAATGTTCGATTTCATTATCCTAATCTTACAAAAACACAACTGATGGTTGAAGTGTCTTTTGGGAGTTAGCAGATCAATTTAGCTTGTTCTCTTGCGTTTTCAGCGAGCCTAAAAAATGTGATTGGACTCACATGCTGACTTCAAGCAGAATCTTTACTTGGAATTGATGACTTTCCAAGCGCCAAACCAAGCGAGCAGAAAAGCGATAATATCAAAAACAAAGGAGCCTGTTCCCATCTCGGGGTCAAGGCTTCTTGGATATGGGATTGATGAAAGAAATGCAGAGCAGCTGGCGGATACCGCCGCAGTGTAAAAAAAGTATCGACCCACCATTGGGTCCTTCCCATATGATTTAGAAAATCCAGCGAATACAAGAATTCCTATCAGTAGTTCGATTGGTGTCATGCAGGAATTATAAAGCGTGCTTAGACTTAGAGGGAACGGTTACATACCTAAAATGAGGATACCCCCAATCAGCGGCCTAAGCGTCGCGCCACCAAAGGGCCAAACAAAAGAAGCCCTATTGACCACACAATAAGAATGATGAACTCCTTACCCCAATGAAGCGGTAATGGCTTAATCTCTCCTGGTGTGGACGAAACAATATCTTCAAAATTTTGTGCGCCCAAGGGCTTTCCTTTCCAGTCAGCGGCAATTGCGTGCTCCATTCGGCTTCCTACTGCGCTGACTACTGAACGACGGAAGTTCCATACGGATTCAGGGTCTCGACCAGCCAATCGTTCCAATGCACTGGTAAATGCCAAGGAAGGAGTCCACCAACTCATTCGTGCAACTAGGTCTCGGTAATCCCTCGCTCTTGCTTCACGCTTTAACATGCGATCTTCAAGCGCAATAATGCCAAGTCCATCAATAGCAGAATAGCGAGCGGATTGTCGATCTTCTGGAACATGTTCAGCAAGCCCTGGGAATCGGCTTAAAACGGAGGCGAACAATTCCTTATTCGGAATTTGATAAGACTCGGAAGCTTCATTCCTAGACTCTACCGTTAGGTCAAGAGCAAAATCGTCTGCAGCCAGCGAGGCTGAGCGTTCAACACCTATTGAAGGTACAAGCACACAAAGAATAATCCAAGCTGCACCGAGAACGACAGCTCCATGTGATGGGCTTCTAGATATTTGTGAAATGACACCAAGCAAAGTGGTCCAAACAACAACATAGCCAAAGACCAGTAACAGCAATATCATGCCACTCTCTAAATCTGAATCTCCCATTAGAATTGCTAATAAACTTAAACAACCTCCTACTATAGCTGTAATTATTCCAACAGCAATGCTGCGAGCCCAAATCCAGCTTCTGTCGCGACCCGATTGGACGCGAACTAAAGGCAGCAATCCAGCAGCTCTTTCATAGCCCCCGACCTCGATGCCGAGTGCGATTACCAATAAGGGAAGAAGCATCGCTAGAACCGTTACAAGATCTAAACCACCTGCAGCAGCGAGCGCCGGATTTTCTATCTTATTCCCTTGTGCTAGTAGAGGATCAGCGAATCTATTGATTCGAATTGTAGTTGCCCCAGACTCGGCAGAGGCGAATGCAATCCCGGCAAGTGGTGAAGGAATACGCGACATTCGATTTGCCGCATAATAATCCTGCCAGTGAGGTTCACGGATATTCACCCATGAACGATTGGCCGGTCCAGCCTCGCCGGTAGAAAGGTAACCACGAGCCTCAGCGATAGACTCTTCTTGAGATTTCTGCCCTTCAGTAATTGTGCTTTTCCAATAAGCAATATCTTGCTGCCCTTTAATGAGAACAAATATCCCAGATCCAAGCACTAAAATTAAAGCAATAAATCGAAGCGGCGAGCGTAAAAGGTTACGAAACTCCAACTGCAATGCGGCAAATATCATAGAACACCTCCTCGTTTAATTTTTTGTCCTGTAAGAAATAGCAAAACTGTAGAGCCTAGCAGCCAAACACAAAGGGCTAAAATGTCTAGCCGGCTCTTCTGTAACTGCACACGCAACGATAGCGGCTGGTAATCGAAACCATTAAAGCCGGTATAGAAGTCTTGTGCGGTCGTGCGCCTCATCCGGCCACCTTCTGAGCGCGTAACTCCAAAAGCGTCCTCTTCATTTAATTTACGGACCATCTCGCGGCGGTATTCTTCAGTTGCTCGTAAAAAGTCTAGATGGCTGGTCAACCCAGTACCAGAAATAGCCATCGAGAGCCTATCAGCGGATTGCAACGGATTTACCAAGGAGAAGAGTCCAGTGGATGCATATTGGCGCATTAAATGCTCTTCAAGGCCGCCGAAATGTTTGTCCCAAACCTGTGCGCCATATTCCTCATCAGCCTGCATAATCAGTCCACCAATATTCACAGGCAATTCACTTCTTGAGCTGACACCATACTTAGAAAGAATTTCTTTCTCAAGTTCTTGACGGCGAGAATCCCTTGGATTGTGGCCGTCCATCCCCTGTTCGCGATCTTGGTCCATCGAAGCTTGGAATACATCTCTAGTGGGCAAAGGGTCTAATGTAGTTACAGTAATTGCAGCGAACCGTGGTAGGACAATAGCGCTGATTACCCAAAAACTCAGTAAAAGAGCTGCTGCCGAACCCGAATGCCGCGAACGAGCCGAGACAACCACGACTAACACAGCTACTATCCACAAAACGGCTAAATGCAAAGCCAAGAACAAGAAAGTTCTACTGAAATCTATCTCCTCTCCGAAAATTAAATGCATTCCAACAACGAGAGCACAAATAGAAAATCCTATGACCCACAAAGCTAAAGATTTTGCCAGCAACAATGATAGAGGCCGCGCACCCTGTATTATCAAGAGCTTTAATCGCCCTGACTCTCTATCTGAAGAAATAGTACCAAACCCAATGAGAATGAGAATTAACGGAAGCAAAGTCTGTAATACCGTTGCTGGTTCAAGGCGATCGTATCTCAAGAGGCTGGCAGCTTCTTGTTGCGGCTTATGAACAGCAGAGTTTTGCCGATGACCTTCGGTAAAGATGACTCGTCCTGTA